>CAYJOX010000106.1:0-6080 GCA_964371915.1 uncultured Oscillospiraceae bacterium | reverse complement strand
ATCGTTCTTCATAATCGTACGGCAGTGCTCCTCCTAATGAATTTCTAGCCGCTACAACCCTTCCCGGTATTCCTGTAAGCTCATCATCGTAGTATGCTTCTATCCCTGCAAGCCCCTGATTATCTGTACCGGTAAAGCCTATTACCGTTGATAGAAAGTCGCCATATGGATAGTATCTCTTACTATCCTCGTGTAGATAGATTCCGTAGTAGCCGTTTGATGTAGCAAACTCTCTAATCTCATCGGCAACCGGTTTATCTACCTTGGACTTAACAAGTTCATACGCACTCTGTGTACGCTCCAGCTTTTGTGTTATCTCCTCCACAGGAACTTCTAATATTTCGGACAGCCCTTCGGCTATATCATCACGCTCCTCCTCATCTATATTATTGGGAGCGACACTAATCGTCCAAACTGTAGCACTAGTAGCAAGCACCTTCATGTTTGCATCATAAATCGTGCCTCGGTTCGGCGGAACGGTAATATCACTTAGCTGCTGTTCCTCGGCCGCCTGCCTAAGCTCTTCATGCCTAAAAACTTGTAGGTCTAATAGATTATATGCAATTATACAAAATACGATAAGAACAAAAACGCCTAATACTATTAGGCGTAATCGCATTGTGTTATTTGCTCCGGTTTCATTTTGATTCATATAGCTACCTCTCTATACTACCATAATATTTAATTACGGCTTTAAGTATTCCACAATAGAAAGGAAGTTTTGGCTAATAATATTTTCCCACTCCCCGGCGGTCTCCTCTTTCACCTGTAGTTCATTTTCACTATTTAGGTGTATATATTCAATTTTAGAAGAATCGTTTTTTATGAGCCCGAGTTCACGTATAGCATATTCTTCAACCGCCTGAAGCGACGTCCTACTTTCCATATCAAAACTTAGGTACGCATATTCGCTCTCAAGCATCGTGAGTTCATCTTCAAGCTTTTCTATCTCACCATACTGCTCGGTCAACTCTGCATTGCTGTACAAAACACCCATTATCAGTAGTACAAAGAATGCAATTAACATAACAGTCTTAAAGCGCTTTATTCCTCTTGACTGTGCCTTTGTTATTGATAGTTTTTTATATCTTTTTGTTTGGCCTGGCGAATTATAGCCGGCTTCTTCATCTTTATAATAACTGCGATTTATTGCAGATGGTTCACTCAATACTTTTTGCATACTACTCCTATAGCTTATAGCTTTTCAACTACCCTGAGCTTAGCAGGTGCACTGCGACGGTTTAAACTCAGTTCCTGCTCTCCGGCAACTAGATGTTTTACGGTTAGCCTTGCTTTGGGCTTATTATTGCACACACACTTAGGTAAATCTTTAGGGCAGATACACCCCTCGCAAAGTGATTTGAAATAGTTTTTCACCATCCTATCTTCTATAGAATGGAAGGTAATAACACAAAACCGCCCACCGGGCTTTAACATATTAAAAATGCTTTCCAGGCCGCTTTCAAGTGCTCCTAGCTCATCATTTGCGGCTATCCGAAGTGCTTGAAAGGTTTTTTTGGCGGGGTTTTTGTCCTTGCGCCTTACCTTTGGCGGTAGGGCCGATACGACTATTTCTAAAAGCTGCGTAGTTGTTGCTATCTTCTCCTGCCTGCGATACTTATCAATTTTTGCTGCGATGAACCCTGCATTTTTTTCATCGGAATATCTATAAAGTATCCTTTGCAGATCCTCTTTCGACAGGGTATTCACAAGTTCTGCCGCACTTACGGCATCCTCTCCCATACGCATATCAAGAGGAGCTTCCATCCTGTAGGAAAACCCTCTATCCGCCGTATCAAGCTGGTGTGAAGATACTCCAAGGTCAAGTAGAGCACCATCCAACGAGGTTACTCCCATCTCCTTCAACAACCTTGCGGCATCTCTGTAGTTTGCATTAATCAGCTGTGCCGGCAAACCTTGTAGCCTTTCAGATGCAGCCTTTATCGCCTCTGCATCCCTATCAATCTCGTAAGATTGCCCTCCACCTCCGGCCGTGCCGTCAAGGTATAGCCCATCACTCTTGATATCCAGCTGCTCTATAACTCCATCCAGAAGAACAGGCACATGATAAAACTGCATCTTAAAATTCCACTACAAACTTATCTTCATAAAAATAATCGTTGGCGGCATCAAACACCATGGCATCGCCCTGGCTAAACATACTCTCTATTACATCTGCTAATAAGGTTGGCTCAAAACTTAATTCCATAATGTTTCCTCTCCTATCTAAAATAAATATATCTTTAATCTCTATTATGCTACAGACCTAAACTACCCATTGCTTCTTCTAAAATTTCTTCATCAAAATCTTCGCATACCTTTTCGTAACTTGTTTTGCTCCAGATTTCTGCATAGGCCCCCGCACCGATTATCACTACCTCTTTATCAATGCCGGCATGTTCTCTTAGTGTTGCAGGTATAAGTATCCTCCCCTGTTTATCGGGTGTTACATCCTCAAGGTTTGAAAAGAAAAACCTATTCGTCTTTCTTATCTTTGTCATCGGAGGTAGGTTGTTAAGCTTTTCGCTCATCTCCTCCCATCTTTCTTGTGGGAATGCAACTATACATCCATCAAACCAACGGGTAATAACAAAGCTCCCGCCCATCTCCACGCGCATCTTTGCCGGAAAATTTAGGCGGCCTTTGTCGTCAAGCTGATTGTTGTATGTCCCTGTCAGCATTTCACCACTTTTACCCACTTTTCACCACTATGGCACTATTATACATTAAAACTTATGAAAAAGCAAGTACAAAAAGCATATATTTTATGTCAATCGTGTTACATATTTTGCAGCGTTTTTAATTGCGATATCATTTTATCTTTACAGATATTGATCCATGTTGTATATTTAAAGCATATTAAGCATAGAGAGGGACAGTATGTTATTAAGCCTCGGTGTCATAGTTTTAGCCGGCATGGCTACATATTTCTTGTTTAGTAAGATTAATATACCGGGAATTATCGGGTTGTTGTTTGCCGGAATTATTTTGGGCCCCGGCGTGTTAGATATTATCGATAGTAGCCTACGTTCAATTTCTTCCGAGATAAGAAGCATCGCATTGATAATAATACTTACAAGGGCAGGCCTATCTTTAAACATAGAGGATTTAAGGGCTGTCGGGCGACCGGCAGTATTGATGAGTTTTATTCCGGCTTCGTTTGAAATCATAGGGGTTGTATTAATTGCGCCGTTACTATTCCCACTCACTATATGGGAAGCTTTAATAATGGGTGCGGTAGTTGCTGCTGTCTCCCCCGCTATTATAGTTCCTAGCATGATAAAGATAATGCAAAAGGGTTACGGCAACAAAAGAAAAGTCCCTCAACTTATACTAGCATCCGCTTCGATAGACGACATATTTGTAGTTGTACTATTCACCATCTTTATCGGCAGTGACAGCTTTAGTGCCACCGAATTTTTGCATCTTCCCCTATCAATATCTACCGGTATAGCTGCCGGAGTAATATTGGGTTTGATTCTATGCTTTGTTTTTAGAAGGTTTCATATAAGAGACAGCCGAAAGGTAATGATACTACTGGCTATCGGGTTTGTGCTCCTACCTATAGAACAACTATCAAGCACCATACCTTTCTCCGCATTAATAGCAATAATGGCAATGAGCATTACGATAAAATGCAGGCTTAACACCGTAACCGATCGAATATCAAGAAAATTTTCTAAGCTGTGGATTTTTGCCGAGCTGTTGTTATTTGTATTAATTGGCGCTACCGTAAACCCACAAAACTTATTAAACTCATGGCTACCCGCAATAATACTCATAGCCGCGATAACCTTAATTAGAATTACAGGGGTTATGATCTGTTTAGTTAAATCTCCCTTAAATATGAATGAGCGGTTTTTTTGTGCACTATCCTACATCCCCAAGGCAACGGTTCAAGCAGCCATCGGTTCTGTCCCACTCTCGATGGGGCTTGCCTGTGGTGAGATCATATTGACGGTAGCTGTTATGGCTATAATCATTACCGCACCTATCGGAGCAATTCTTATAGAAAAAACTTACAAAAAACTGTTAAATGAAACCGAATTGTAACTATTATTGTTGTTTTTCCTAAAAAAAACAGTCTTTTGCTTTAAAAAAACTTTTCATTTAGCACTTTTATTTTTTATTTTTTATGTTATAATAATATTATCTGTCACAAATTAGAGGTGAATAACTTTTGGATAAATATATAGTTAACGGCGGAAAGCCGTTAGTAGGAGAAGTTTCTATAAGCGGCGCAAAGAATGCCGCTGTCGCTATTTTACCGGCGGCAATTTTATGTAACGGTGTGTGTGTAATTGAAAACCTACCAAACATTAGCGATGTTGCTATAGCGGTGCATATACTACATGATATCGGCGCAAAGGTTCGTCCACTTGACGAATCTACTCTTGAGATTGATACATCTTGCATACATGCAACCTCGGTTGCCGACGAGATGGGCCGGCAGATGAGAGCATCCTATTATTTCATCGGGGCGCTACTCGGTAGATTTGGCAAGGCAAGCGTTTCTATGCCGGGAGGGTGTGATCTTGGCGCAAGGCCGATAGACCAACATCTGAAGGCTTTCCAGACGTTTGGTGCCAACATATCGGTAGAGCGTGGAATGATAAATGTAGATTGCGATAATCTAGTTGGATCGCAGGTTTTCTTTGATACCGTCTCGGTAGGCGCTACGATAAACTCTATGCTTGCAGCCGTCCTTTGCGAAGGAACTACCGTGCTTGAAAACGTTGCTAAGGAGCCCCATATAGTCGATGTTGCCAACTTTTTAAATACGATGGGTGCTGATGTTAGAGGTGCCGGTACCGACGTTATTAAGATTCATGGTGTAAAGAAGCTACACGGCTGTAGCTACACACTAATCCCCGATCAGATAGAGGCTGGAACATTTATGGTTGCAGCTGCCGCGACAGGCGGTAATATATTAGTTAAGGATGTAACCCCAAAACATCTAGAACCAATCATTGCAAAGCTTGAGATGGCCGGAGTAGATATCGAGGAGTATGACGAGGCAATTAGAGTAAGCCGTAGCGGAGATCTTTCTCCGGTAAATATAAAAACGCAGCCTCACCCAGGTTTCCCTACCGATATGCAACCACTCATGGCTATACTTCTCTCCAAAGCCAAGGGTATCTCTATAATAACGGAATCCATATGGGATAATCGTTTTAGGTATATTGATGAACTTTTGCGTATGGGCGCAAACATCCAGGTAGATGGTAGGGTCGCTGTTATCGAGGGAGTTGAACAGCTAAGTTGTGCGCCTGTAAAAGCTACAGACCTACGCGCCGGCGCAGCCCTTGTTATTGCAGCACTTTGCACCGATGGTTGTAGCCAGATAGACGAGGTAGAGCATATAGAGAGAGGCTATGAGCATTTCGTAGAAAAGCTTCAGATGCTCGGCGCTGATATTCGCAGGGAGGACACCGAACCTGCATCCATACTACAAGCATTATAATTTAAATGTTTATGCCGCCTTATACCACTAGGTAAAGGCGGCATATTGCAATAAATGAAAGGGCACGAAAACAAGATGGCTAGTTTTGCAACTCTATATAGCAGTTCCTCCGGCAACTGCGCTTATATAAAAGAGAATGATGAAACGTTATTGATAGATTGTGGAAAAAACTGCAAGACAACGATCAATTCACTTTATTCTCAATCAATTGCAATTAGTAGCATTAAAGGAATAATTATAACACATGAACATACCGACCATATAGCAGGTTTACATGTTTTACTCAAAAACTATCCCATGCCCATCTATGGATCACCCGCAACATTAAAGCACCTAGTTAACAAAAAGTTGATACCTCAAAACGCTACACTCTTCCCTGTTTTAAACGGCACACCATTTAAGGTCGGCTCGTTTACGGTGCAGCCATTCAAGACCTGCCACGATAGCCTTTGCTCCTACGGGTATACGGTTACAACCGGCAGCGGCAAAAGAGTCGGTTACCTCACAGACAGTGGAATAATACCTACCGAGGTGCTAAGTCTTTTATCGGGTTGTGAGCTGATTGCGCTAGAAGCTAATTATGATGAACAGATGTTAGCTAACGGCCCATATCCTT
>CAYJOX010000105.1:0-6152 GCA_964371915.1 uncultured Oscillospiraceae bacterium | reverse complement strand
ATTGACCACCGTCATATTATGTGCTAATATTATATCAACTAAGAAAAACAAAGTCAATCATTTAAAATTACTATAGGAGAATGAATTATGAAAAATTTAGAAAATGTAAAGGCACTATTTTCCGACCCAAAGGCAGCAAAAATTATAGCTACCATTTCATCGGAAGGCGAGCCTCACGCTATCGTTGCGGGCACAGTAGTTGTACTTAACGAGGATACACTTGCTTTTGCAGAAATAATGATGAGAAAAACATCAAAAAATCTTACAGATACAGGTAAAATTGCAATTTTAGCAGAAAAAGGTGCCGAATCTTATCTTGTGAACGCAACCCAACCTATAAGGCACACCGATGATGCGATTTATACCGAGTTGACCTCAAAGTTTTCATTTTTAAATTCACCTATTACAGCTATATGGACTTGTGAAATTGCTAAGATTTTTAATCAAGGCGCAAACCCCGAAGCCGGAACTCAATTATTTTAAATCAAATGTTTATGCGATGCCCACAAGAAACAAGGCTTATACAGTACAACCACTGTATAAGCCTTGTTTACTTGTAGCAAATTATTTTATTAAAAGTATTGACATTTTCATAAATCAAATGTAATATATACCTATACCCCCTATAGGTATAATAAAGGAGTAATTAATATGAAACAATGTATGGATGTAGATTCCATAAACAGGCGCCTTAAAAAAATTGAGGGGCAGGTTCGTGGTGTACAGAAGATGGTAAACGAGGACAAGCCTTGTGAGGATATTTTAATTCAAATTGGCGCAATAAAATCGGCGCTTCACAAAACAGGGCAGCTTATTCTTGAGGGGCACATGCACCACTGTGTACTCGACGGAATAAGTAACGGGCAGGAGAGCGAAACAATAGAAAAACTTATCTCTGCCCTTAATCAATTCTCAAAAACAATTTAATTAGGATTAATTATGAAAAAACATATAATGAAGTTAAATTCTATCCCGATGCTGTGGATTTCCGGTTTACTTTTACTCACAAGTTTTATTACGGAGTATATTCTACCTCTTATAGATGTAGAGTTTGAATTTATTATTAATCCCGCATGGGGATCGCTTATTATCTCCGGAATCCCGCTCGCCTATTTGGCGATTGTAAATACATTAGATAGGCGCATTACCTCACCGCTATTAATCACCATAGCCATGATTGCCGCCGTTTATATAGATGATATTTTTGCGGCAGGCGAAGTTGCTTTTATTATGGCTATCGGCGAATGGCTTGAGGATAAAACCATAGAAAAAGCAAAAAAAGGCATCGAAAAACTGCTGGATCTTGTGCCGGCACAGGGCAGGGTAATAACAGGCGGCGAAGAGAGCATTGTTGAAGCAAAAGACATTAAAGAGAATGACGTAATTAGAGTATTACCGGGTGAAAGTTTCCCGGCCGATGGAGTTATAATTCTTGGAGACACTACTGTTGATCAGAGTATAATGACAGGAGAAAGCCTGCCTCTCGATAAAACAGTTGCCGATGAGGTATTTACAGGGACGATAAATTGTTTTGGGAGTGTTGATGTAAAGGTAACAAAACCCTTTGCAAACTCTTCACTACAAAAGATGATTACGCTAGTAGAGAATGCCGAAAATCAAAAGGCTCCCACTCAAAAAATTGTGGATAAATGGGCCGGTTATATCGTTCCGGCCGCATGTATAATTGCTATTATCACCTTTATACTATTTAATTTTCTTCTTGATAGACCCGATGATGCAATCGTTAGGGCAGTTACTGTGCTTGTTGTATTTTGCCCCTGTGCATTGGCATTAGCTACCCCTACATCTATCATGGCGGCTATAGGTCACGCAACTAAAAAAGGTGTGTTAATTAAATCAGGCGAAGCGCTTGAGAAGATGGGTACAGTGTCTACCGTCTGCTTTGATAAAACAGGTACAATAACACATGGAAAACTTGCGGTGAGCGATATTAAAGCCTTCGATTATAATGAAGATGAACTTTTATCTCATGTCGCCGCGGTGGAAGGCCGCTCTGAACACCCTATAGGAAAAGCAGTTATAAGCTATGCCAAAGCAAAAAAAATCACCTATTCCGATGTTACAGAGTTTAAAATGTTGGCCGGCAAGGGTGTTAGTGGTAAACTTAACGAGAACTTAATTTTTTGCGGAAACGAAAAGCTGATAGAGGAGGATGCAAAGCTTGTAATAGATGAGGATACTAGGAAAACAATTTCATCTCTGCGCAGGCAGGGAAAAGCTATCATCATCGTATCAAACAGTCTGCGAATAGTTGGTATAATAGCCCTTTGCGATGAGATAAAGGACACCTCGAAAAAGGCAATTTCTAACCTTGGGCCAGCAGGAATAGAAAATATTGTTCTGCTTACCGGCGACAATGAGGAAAGTGCTACGTTTATCGGCTCCAAGGTTGGTATCTCAACAGTTAAATCTTCATTACTGCCAGAGGATAAGGTTTTAGCAGTAAAGTCTTTAATGGATACAGCCGATGTGTGCATGGTCGGCGATGGTGTGAACGATGCCCCTGCACTTAAAACCGCCTCTGTCGGTATAGCTATGGGTACAATGGGGAGTGATATAGCGATAGATGCCGCAGATATTGCCATCATGGGTGATGATATTTCAAAAATCTCATATATCAAAAAACTCTCTACTGCTACATTATTTTCTATTAAGGTTAATATCATTATGTCTATGGCAATAAACATTGTAGCCATAATCCTTTCGGTTATGGGGCTCTTAAATCCGGCATCCGGCGCGCTTGTCCATAATGCAGGATCGGTTCTTGTTGTACTAAACGCAGCAAGGCTTTATGACAAAAAGATAGATTAGTACAAGAAAAAAGAACATCTGATTTTACACAGATGTTCTTAGAGTGTCAAAAAACCCTACTATGCTCCTAAAATGTCAAATTTGGTGACATGCGCGGCAAATTTGACCTTCAACAAATGGCTTCGCAAAGCCGTTTGTGGGGGAGGGTACCGGGAGGGGATGCATCCCCTCTCGGGGCTGTCGAACTTTTTCGACAGCCTAGAACATCTGATTTTACACAGATGTTCTTTTTTCATCTAGCACAATTTATGCCTTTATGTTAGTAAAAAGCGGTTCAACCGCATTCCATACACGCTGAGCTATTATATCTTCCGGTGCATCTGCATCTATAACGATAACGTTTTCTATGCCTTTAAGCTTTTCGAATGCCTTAAAATAATTATCCCTAACAGCTATCAGCCTCTCCTCCTTTTCATACAGTTCGGTATGAAACCTGTTTTTGCTAATTCTTTCCATGGCTGTTTTTACATCTATATCAAGGAATACGGTAGCTGTAGGGCGGAGTATCTCTGCACTGATGCTATTTGCATTAATCACCCAATCCATATCCATGTCTACAGCTTGGTAGGCATATGATGAAAAGTAGTACCTATCGGTTAATACGGTTATGCCATCGTTAATCTTGCTACAGATTCCATCTACATTGTTTAGCAGATGATCCACCCTGTCTGCAACAAACAGTCCTGCAACCGCCCTGTTATCCGCCTCTACTCGGCCTGTCATTATCTGGTGTATTAACGAACCTATTGGAGAGGCCGATGGCTCGCGTGTTGTAAAGCACTTCATATTTAACTCTGTCAACTTTTTTTGGAGTAACAAGATTTGAGTGCTTTTTCCTGATCCATCAATCCCTTCAAATGCGATAAAATTACCTGTTTGCAGCTCGCCCATATCATTAAACCTTTCGTGTTTTATTGTTGTTTCTAAAGCAACTATTATCATACCATAGATTTAAGGATGACACAACATTAACGACTCAAGTTTTAATCGATTTATCGCAAAAGAAAACCTTAACCGGCTGAATAACAGGTTAAGGTTTTCTTTTTGTGATAATACATAATCAGGGGATTGTTTTATAAGCTGTGCATAATATCCTTTGTGTTTAGGTAGAGTTGCTTGTATAGCTCATACTGCTTATCATATATCGAGCGTTCCGCACAAGGTGAGTATCTTTTTTTCGCCTCTACCCAGTTGTTTATGTCAGAGCTGTTTTTAAAGGCTCCAACACCGAGTCCTGCTAAAAACGCATTTCCGTAAGAAGCTCCGAGACTAACCCTGTTCACCGTAACATCCCTGTTTAAAATATCGCTGATTATCTGCATCCATTCGCCGCTTTTAGAGCCGCCTCCTACACAGTAAATCTCTACGTCATCACCAAAGCCACCACAGCATTCATCTATATGCTTAATCCCATAACCTACCCCCTCAAATACTGCACGATAGATATGTGCTCGTGTATGCTTAAAGGTAAGCCCAAATATTGCCGCAGTTGCATTAGGATCGTTAATAGGAGTACGCTCGCCGTTAAAGTACGGGAGCACCAAAAGGCCATCACTGCCTTTAGGCACTGACCTTGTTTCCTCCATCATCAAATCGTAAACATTTATACCGCTTTCCTTAGATTTCTCTACAAGGTCGGAACAGAATTGATTTTTAAACCAACCGGTAATCGATCCGGCGGCACTCATTCCTGCCGCTACCGCATAACTGTCTTCGAAAAGATATGGCGCCGCCCAAAGAGTGTCGCTTTTCACCTGTTTGTCAAGCACTGCAATAATAAATATTGTAGAACCGAACATAAGCATAACCTTGCCCGGTTGTACGACACCGCTACTTACAGCTTCACTGGCGGCATCTGCACTTCCTACAATCACCGGCGTTCCGGCCATAAGCCCTGTCTCGGCTGCGGCTTTCTCGGTGACAGTTCCCGCAATATCGCTACTCCACATAAGTTTTGGCAGTGTAGCATTCCCTAATATTCTCTTGCAGAACAGCTCGCTCCAGCATTTGTTGTCAATGTCGTAAAGGGGGGTATACCCTGCGGCTGCGGTATAGTGGTCTATAACCCTCTCTCCGGTAAGCTTGCACACCATATAGCTCGATGCTGTCATATAACAGTCCGCCTGCTCATATATTTCCGGCTCATTATCTGCAAGCCATAAAATCTTTGGGCCGGTTGCCTGGGTAGTAAGAACATTTCCGGTATGGTTAATTATAAAGTCCTCGCCATATTCCTCGTTAAGCTTTTGCCTTTCGGCCTCTCCCCTGCTATCTATGCCGTACAATATACCATTGCGCAGCGGTTTATTTTCTGCATCAACCGGCAGTAGGCAGGGGCCTATAGCGCTACACCCTACAGCTGAGATCTGATCTGAATTAAGGCCGGATTTTTCAAGAAGTGCTTTTACATGGCTGCAAAGCTCGCCATACCATACCTTGTCGGCATCATGTTCATAATGCCCGGGCTTCACCTCGCTAGTAACATGGTCAATAGCATGGGAGGCGATAAGCTCACCGGCATCGTCGCATATTACACCTTTAGATTGCGAGGTGCCTATATCAACTCCTAAAAAATATCTTTTCATAAGGTGTTAATCCTTGTAATCTTTTTTAAACTTAAGCTGTGGAGTCACCCGTTTAATAAGCAGCTCTGTCAACCTCGAAAGCGCCTTTAAATCCTCAATATTACAGGTTTCTACTGCTGTATGGGTATAACGGCAAGGGAACCCAAGGTCTATAATCGGGACACCTTCTCCCAGTAGCTGAACATAGGATGCATCGGTCAATAATCCGCTTGTGGCAATAAGCTGTAACGGGATATCTTCCTCTGAACAAATTGCCCGCACTAAATCTACCATTACGGGATGTGGAATGTTACCATTTAAGGTGCCACGACCATGGAAGGTGTAGCGGCTCATAACAGGGCCAGCACCCAGTTTAACCGGGAAAACCCCTTTTGTATCCGGTGTATCACCACTTATCGCTACATCAAGCGCTACGGCACAATCCGGTTTTATGTAACTTGCCGCCACCGCCGCCCCACGGAGATTGTATTCCTCTAGTACTGTTGCGGTTAAAAATAGGTTAACGCCACAATCGGTATCCTTAAATTTTGATGCTAAATCCAAAAGGATGGCACAGGCGCCCCTGTTATCCATAGCTGTGCCGTAACACTTACAGCCCATCTCTCTAAAGCGTGGGCGGTAGATTATCGGGTTGCCTACGGTAATACCTGCCTGCTCTGCCTCCTGCGCCGAACAAAAGCCTGCATCTATGTACAACTCGGCCAACTTTGCCACCTTGTACTTATCCTCTATAGG
>CAYJOX010000104.1:0-6320 GCA_964371915.1 uncultured Oscillospiraceae bacterium | reverse complement strand
TTTGTACCGAAGGCGGCGGTAATAGCGGTAGAAAAGTATGACGATGCCTATCGTTATCTAGAGCATAACCTAGAGGGGACAGAGGTAAAGGCGGTAAAGGCAGATATAGAGGATTTTTACAATGCTGTTGATGATAATAGCGTTAGCCTGATAATATCTAACCCACCTTACATACCGGCGGCAGAAAAGGAAACCCTTGCGCCGGAGCTCTCCTATGAGCCGGATACGGCACTTTTTGAGCCCTCCTACCTATATTATTATAGGGTGTTGGCAGATAGATATAGCGCAAAGTTAAGGCACGGCGGGCAGATTATAGCCGAGATACCTACCTTTAGGGAGGCAGACGTTGCCGAGATATTTGCCCAAAAAGGGCTTTTGACGCAGATGGTTGCAGATTTAAACAACACCATACGGGGTGTTGTAGGAATAAGAAAGTGAGAATAGAAGATGCATAAAAAGGTGTGGCAACGGTTAATTAGCCCGGAAAGTCTATCCACAATAATAATAGTACTTTTAGGCGTTGGCTTTTATGTGGCTATGCTAAACCTTGAGTCGCTTTTAAGCTGGCTTGATATAGCACTTTCCACCATCTCCCCCTTTATACTGGCGTTTGTTATTGCCTACCTACTAAACCCACTTGTTAAAAAGATAGATTCCACCCTTGTTAAGGTAATGCCGAACAACGATAATTTTAGGGATAAGCTATCAATTTTTATTGCATATCTAGCGGCGTTAGCGCTGTTTTCGGTGCTAATTGCACTTGTTATACCGGAGGTTGTGGCAAGCTTTATAACGCTTTTTAACTCGCTACCTACCTACATAGAAAACCTAATGGGGTTGTTATTAACGGTAGAAGTAAACCTCTCGCTACCATCCGGTAGCCTAACCTCCCTTGTATCGGAGGATTCTGATTTCTTTGAATACCTTTCCGGCCTTATTGCCGATATTATCCCACAGCTACTGGATTATTCATTCCAGATAGGCAACAGCCTAATAACTATAATTATGGCGTTCATAGTTTCTATCTATATGTTAGGCGGCAAGGAAAGGCTGCTTGGGCAGGCAAGAAAACTGCTTTTTGCCGTTCTATCGGTTAAAAACGCCACCGAGGTTATGTCGTTAGTATCCCACTCTAACAAGGTTTTTTCCGGCTTTATAATAGGCAAGGCTCTTGACAGTTTAATTATCGGTATGATATGCTCTATCGGTATGAATATTATAGGCATACCCTATGTGCCGCTGATAAGCGTTGTGATAGGAGTTACAAACTTTATACCGTTTTTTGGGCCGTTTATAGGTGCGATACCATGCGTATTTATACTTTTAATAGTTAACCCGTGGGATGCACTTTGGTTTGGTATATTTGTGCTTGCCCTGCAACAGTTCGATGGTAATATTCTAGGCCCCTATATTTTAGGGGATTCTACCGGCCTTAACGCTATCTGGGTGCTTGTTGCCATCGTGGTAGGCGGTGGGCTGTTCGGCGTTGTGGGCATGGTGGTAGGTGTTCCGGTGTTTGCGGTTTTATACCACCTTACAAGCCATGCGGTAGCAAAGGCGCTTGTAAGAAAAGGGTTAGATAAAAATGCATATCCCCTTAAAAAAACGGAGATGCAGGATGATTAGTTAGGGTGTTTAATACCCTGCTTTATGGAGGAAAATTATGTCAGTATGTAAAAAATGTAATCAACAAAACGAGGGTTATAACAAGTTTTGTGTCTATTGTGGTACACCTTTAGAGGTGCAGGCCGAGCAACAGCCACAACAGCCGATCCCGCAAAACCTTGATCAACAGTATATGCCACCGGCAGGGCAGTATACACAGCCACAACAGCAGATGTATTACGAGCAACCAACACAGCAACAGGCTATGCCATACCCACAGGCACCCTACACCCCTGTTTATGATGCGTTACCGATAGTTAAACGCATTGCAGGCTCCGGTTTGTTTTTGGCAACGGCAATTATCTTTACCCTTTCTACCGTGCTTGCGGTGCTATCCCCCTTTATCGGTACATCGGATGTTTTAGCTACAAACACCGGCATGAGTGCTTCGATGCAGCAGGTAGCCACCGCCTTTGGGGTTATGGTAGGCTCTACCGTGCCCATACTGCATATTATCGGTATGTGGTTGTTTTATTCCCAATCACGTAACCCGTTAAACCGTTCTACAGCCTCCTTTACGCTACATAAGATAGGTGTAATATTAGTACTGATAGGTTTTGGGCTTGTGGGGCTTGCAGTTCCACTTCTTCTCATAATAGGCCTTGCCGCCAGCAGCCTTGGCGCTGTGGGTGTAATAGTTGCCGTTATAATAATACTTTTACTTTTAATTATTGCAGTTCCTGTAATATACTTTGTCCTCATACTAAGGGTTATAGGTGGGTTTAAGCATACCATAATGTATGGCGAACCTAAGCTAAAATCGGTAACGGCGGTTGCGGTGTTTAACTTCATATTTGCCGGAATTACACTTTTAGGTGTGGTGGGTTCCTCCGCTGTCATGGCATTTACACAGGCCTTTGCATCGGAATTTGTTTCAAACGATATGCTTTCTCTTGCAGGTATTAGCGTATCGTCCTCGGGCATAGAGGTGATGGCGGTGGTTTTAAGCTCGATTGCCTCTATCCTATTTGGTGTTCTACTGCTTAAATATAAAAGTGCGGTAACGGCCAATACTCAGGTGCAAGGGTAATGCACCGAAACGTAACCCTTTGCATACTGTAAAAGGGGCAGATAGCAGTAGGAGACTTTCTCATATATGGGGGAAAATAGATACCTATTTAAAAAAAGTGACAATATCGATAGTATCGATAAACCTAATAAATTTTTAAGGGCACTAAATGTTTTTGCAAATATACTTTTTTGTGTTCTTGTTCCGGCATTAACCATAGTTACAACCGAATGGATTGCAAGAGATACTCTCGGCCCGCATGAGCATGATCTTGGCTTTTTAGATGCGCTTAAATTTAATTTTTTAAGCTTTCTTGCGAGCTATCTTCTGCTATTGTTTATCTATGTTGCGATTACGGCCTTTAGCAAAAGGCATATGCCTGCAATAATTACGGTAGGGCTTATAGGCAACCTCCTCGGTACGGCAACCTACTTTAAGCTTAGCTACCGTAACGAGCCGCTTTTGCCGTGGGATCTTTTGCAGCTGGGGGAGTTTACAAGGATTTCATCCGAGCTGGATCTTACTATCCGCCCCAGCATGATATCTACTATCCTGATATTTTTAGTGTTATCGGTAGCAGGGCATTTTATAAATGTACCTCGCGGTAAAACAAAAAAAGCTAACCTAGTAGCCACGATTGCGGTCGGTATGTCTGCGGTAGCGGCTACATTATCTATGCTGTTTTTCGTATTTTTTAATGCCGAGATGACCCAGAGGATAGGCATTGAGGAGGATATGTGGATGCAGGATAGGTTCTACCGTTATAACGGGGCCCTATCCGGCTTTTTAACTAACATGCAGCTTCTAAACATCGAAAGGCCGGATGATTATAGTGAGCAGACGGTAGAGGATATTATAGCGCAGGTGCCGGAATTAGAGGGCAGTTTTGAGGTTAAGCCGGATATTATATTTGTAATGGCCGAAGGCTTTTGGGATATGGAGGAGCTACCGGGAATTAGCTACGACCGTGAGCTTATGCCGAACTTTAACCGCCTGGCCGAGGAGGCCGCAAGCGGCTGGGCATACTCGCCGAGCTATGGCGGGGGCACCTGTGATGTCGAGTTTGAGGCACTTACAGGGTTTTCGATGGAATACCTACCGGTAGGAAGTAAACCCTACCAGCAGTATATTAATGATGATACCTTCTCTATTGCGTGGGAGCTAAAGGATGAAGGCTACGAAACCTTAGCTATCCACGGTTATGGGGAGAGATTCTGGAATAGGGATGTTGTCTACCCGCGCCTTGGCATAGATACCTTTATATCGGAGGAGGATATGCAGGATGCGCAGCGTAGGCGTGGCTTTATATCCGATATGGCAATGGTGGATAGAATTATCTTAGAACAACAGCAGCGTGCCAGCGATGAAAACCCGGTATTTATTCATGCCGTAACGATGCAAAACCATACAACCTACTATCCTACCGCATATCCAGCAGAGGATATGGTTCAGATAGTCGAAAACAGCGCAGGGCTAAGCGAGGATATTATAGGTCAGGCAGAGGATTGTGCCACCGGTATCTATGAGATGGATCAGGCACTAGGATACCTTACCGACTACCTCTCTACGATAGAGCGCCCGACAATAGTAGTGTTTTGGGGGGATCACCTAAACCCGATGTCGGATGGATATGGAATTTATGAGGATACAGGATATATAGCGGATGGCGATAGCGCCGATCCGGCTATGTATAAGCTGCCGCTACTTATCTGGAGTAACTATGGGGAAGATACAGCGCAGGATCTCGGTGTGCTTTCCACCTACAATATTGCGCCTAAGATGATGGATATCTATGGGCTGGATATGCCGGAATATTTCGAGTTTTTAAACGAGCAACAAAAAAGCTATACCGCAACTAGCAAGGGTGTTATGTTCTATCCGGATGGTAGCCACACTACCGTAACGGGAGATGAGCAACAACAGCTACTTTACAACCAATCGATACTGCAGTATGATCTATTGTTTGGTGAGGAATATCTGCATAGATAGCCGAAGGAGAGTATATGTTTTACAAAGATTTAATGCAACTAAGTGAACTTCCCCATAAATTTTGTGTGCCGGCACATAAGGGGCATAGAAGCGGTATAGATCTTTACAAGATAGATTTAACCGAGATAGAAGGCGCAGACAATGCGGCCGCTCCAAGCGGCGCACTGCGCCAAAGCGAACAGCTATGTAGCCGGCTTTTCGAAAGTGGTGATACCCTCTACTGTACCTCCGGTAGCTCCACCGCCCTAAAGGCGGCAATTGGCTATGCCTGTGGGCAGGGGGGAACACTTGCGGCGGTAGTGCCGGCGCACCGCTGCCTTGCCGATGCCGCGGCAATCTTTAACCTATCACTTGTATTTATAAGTAGCTATCGTAACCGTGTAACCTCCGAAAAGCTAAGGGGGTTTTTACTGCAAAGCCGCCCCAATGCAATATTTTTATGCTATGCCGATTATGATGGTAATATACTAAACCTATCGGAACTACTGCCGATATGCAGAGAGCTTGGTGTAAAGGTTGTGGTAGATAATGCGCATGGTGGATATATAAGGTTTTTGCCACGCAGCCTCGGCCTATATCACCCCGTTTTAATGGGGGCAGATTTTGTTGTGGATTCGGCAAGCAAAACGCTGGGGGCGGTAACACCTGCGGCGTTACTGCATACTAAAAACCCTAACGATACACCGGATTTAAGGCGCTTTATAAATATACTATCCACTACAAGCCCGCCTTACGGTGTAATGTACTCCTTAGATTACAGTATGCGTGCGCTTGCTATAGGGGATATCGATTACACGGCGGCGGTAGAGAAAAGCATTGCGATTAAAAAGAAATATTCCTCATTCTTAATGAGGAATGATGAGCCTTTAAAGATAGTGTTTGCGCCACCGGCAAACAGCCTTTGCCATAACGAGGTGGCAAAAAAGCTAAAGCTTGCCGGTGTTGTGCCGGAGCTTTGTAACCCGATGAGGGTTTTGTTTATGATCTCCCCATTTAACACCGATGATGACCTTGATGCGCTGGACAGGGTGTTACGAGATATCTTCTCGGATGCCGTGCCTACACCATGGCAACAACCTCAGATACCGCTGCCACGCATGGCGCTTTCCTCCTCCTCTGCATTTAAGGGTAGCTATAAAAATGTATCGCTCGAGCAGGCGGTTGGAAGAATTAGCGCACATACGGTAGCACCCTGCCCGCCCGGCACGGTAGTGCTATACAGCGGGCAGGTGGTAGCCGAGGCACATATAGAGATACTAAAACAGGCCGGTATCGAGCAGATTGCCGTGATACAGGCCTAACAGAACATAAATAGAAGCGGGTATCATGCGATACCCGCTTCTATTTTTAGTAATACAATATAATCTACCGCTAGATTATGCCTGCTCAGAATCCTTCATACGAGCGAAACACTCGCTGCAGTATACCGGACGATCCTCGCGTGGCTTAAAGGGAACCTTTGCATCGCCACCACAGCTAGCACAGCTTGCTGTAAACATTTCGCGGCTCTCACGGCTGTTCCTCTTGCGGGAGTCACGGCAGCTCTTACAACGCTGGGGCTCATTCTCAAAGCCACGGCTTGCATAAAACTCCTGCTCACCAGATGTGAATACGAATTCGGCATTACACTCTTTGCATACTAAGGTCTTGTCTTCAA
>CAYJOX010000103.1:0-6346 GCA_964371915.1 uncultured Oscillospiraceae bacterium | reverse complement strand
CAAGCGGAATTGCAAAATACCGCTACCGCCGTAACGAGGCAGAAAAAAAACTTGCGGCCACCGCCGAAAACCTTGTAAGGCTTACCGATATTTTCAGCGAGCTAGAGGCAAGGGTAGGCCCACTTGCAAAGGAATCTGAAAAGGCTAAGCGTTTCTTAGTGCTTGCAGACGAGCGTAAGCGCTGTGAGATAACACTATATCTCGATATATTAGAGAAGACAAAGGTTCAGCTACGTGAGGCGGCAAACAAACGAGAGATTGTATCGGCCGATTATGACGAGAACCGCACAAAGATAGAGGAGATAGAGCAAAGGGTGGAGCAGCTGCGCCGCCTTGCCGGTGATGCACTTATAGAGATAGAGGAAAAAAATGCTGAGATAAGGGCGGCAGACGAGGAGAGCGCAAACCATGCCGGTAGGATAGCCGTACTTAAAAATGATAATATACATATTTCCGGCCGCTGTGAGGCACTGCAGGCAGAGCTAGAAGGCCTTGCCACACAGGGCGAAAATGAAAAACAACTAATAGACGATGAACGGCAACGGCTTGAAACCTTAATTAAGGAGAGCGCTGTAGCGGATGCCGCAGTGGCAAGCCTAGTTTCGGAGATAGACACCCTTGCACAGCAGGCGGCAGAATCGGGCCGAGAGAGGGATTCGGCCGAGTATAAACAGGCCAGCCTATCCGCCGTACTTGCCGACCTAAAGATAACCGAGGCCACAATACTTGCAGATATAGACAGCCTAACGGCAGGCAGGCGGGAGGCAGAGCAGGCAGTAGAGGAGTGCGAACAGCGCCTTGAGGAAACAAAGGCTACCTGCAAAAAATATCGCCGCCAAAAGCAGGATATAGAGGAGGTTATCTCCCGGCATAAAAACATAAACGAGGGTTTACGGCTAAAGTTAGAGGCAAAAAGCCGGCAGACCGATACGGCGAGAGCACAGCAGGAGGAGTACCGCCACAACCTGCGCAAGATGACCGATCGCCTACACCTTTTAGAGGATCTACAGAACAATAACGAGGGGTATTTTAACAGCGTTAAGGCGGTGCTACACGCCGGTAAAAACGGCCGCCTCGGCGGGGTGCTTGGTGCGGTATCCGCTTTGTTATCGGTAAAAAAGGGGTATGAGCTTGCTATCGAAACCGCCCTTGGGAATGCCGCACAAAACATAATAATGGAAAACGAGCGTAGCGCAAAGGCGGCTATCGCCATGCTAAAGGATGATAGGCTGGGGCGTGCTACCTTCCTACCGCTGGATACCGTAAGGCCATCCGGCGAGATAAGGGATAACCTACCAAACGGAGCCATAACCGCAAGCAGTGTTGTATCGGCCGATGCGAGGTTTGATACGGTTGTATCCAACCTACTTGGCAGAATACTGATAGCGGAGGATCTAAACTCCGCATCGGCATATGCAAAACAGCTGGGCTACCGCTACCGAATAGTAACAACCGATGGGCAGGTTATAAATGCCGGCGGTTCCTTTACCGGTGGTTCACACGCTAAGGGAAGCGGTGCATTTAGCCGCAAAACCGAGATAGAAAAGCTAAAGGGCGATATAGAAAAGCTTACTGCAACGATTGCCGAATCACAGCAATCCCACCAGCTACACGATAGGGAGCTTGCCGCATGCCGAGCGCCGCTCTGCCGAGGAGGATTTGATCCGTGTATCTACCGAGGAACAGGCGGCTGTTCAGCTAAGGGAGGTTGCCGAAGGTAGCCTAGAAACTGCAACGGCACGGCTGGAGGCGATGGCGGATAGGCTTGCCGAGCTAACACAGAAAAAGGCAAAGGCGGCCACCGATATACTTACGGTGGATGGCGAGCTTGCCGAGCTTAAACAGCGCATAGAGCTACACAGCGGTGATGAGCATAGCGATAATATTACAAAAAAACAGCAGGAGCTATCCGATAAACGCCTTGCGGCACTTGCACTACAAAAGGATGTAGAGCAGGCACAGCAGAGCTACGATACACTGCGAGAGAGGGCAGGGCAGGCGGCCGGTGAAAGGCTACAGCGAGAGGCACAGCTTGCCGAGCTTAAAAAGAGTATTGCCGATAACGAGCAGGAATGCGAAAAGGCAACACAGCTAAGGGAAACTAGCATTGCAAGGGCAAAACAGCTTGCCGAGGATATAGATAGAATTAGGCAGAGCCGGCTAACCGGTGAGGCAGAGATAACGCAGCTATCCTCTGAGGTAAAGCAGTTTTATGCAAGGCAGGAGGATCTGGCGAAGGAGCGTGCAAGGCTTGCCGAAAAGGAACATTCCCACCAGAGCGAGTATGACAGCACTATAACCAAGCTGTGGGAGGATTACGAGCTAGGCATAACCGATGCCGGCGAATTTGTGATAGAGTACGAAAACCTTGCGGCGTTAAAGCGAAGAGTAGCGGAATTGCGTGCCGAGATACGCAGCCTTGGTAACGTTAATGTTGCCGCCATAGAGGAGTATGGCGAGGTATCGGAGCGTTACGAGTTTATGAAAAAACAGCTAGGCGATATAGAGCAGGCAAGGGCAGGGCTTATTAAGCTTATCGATGAGCTTTCTCAGGATATGAAGGCTATCTTCTCGGCAAGCTTTGAGAAGATTAACCAAAACTTCTCCGATATATTTGTAAAGCTGTTTGGAGGCGGAAGTGCATCCTTAAGCCTAAGCGATCCGGAGAATGTGCTGGAGAGTGGAATCGATATAGCGGTTTCGCCACCCGGTAAGGTTATTAAAAGCCTCGAGAGCCTTTCGGGCGGAGAGCAGGCACTGGTTGCAACCGCAATATATTTTGCAATTTTAGCCGTTAACCCTGCACCCTTTTGTGTACTGGATGAGATCGATGCGGCACTGGACGATGTTAATGTCGCAAGGTTTGCATCCTACCTAAAAAATATAACCGACACACAGTTCATAATTATTACACATCGTAGAGGTACTATGGAGGAAGCTAATGTCCTATACGGTGTTACGATGCAGGAGGACGGTGTATCAAAACTACTGCGGCTGGATACCGCAACAAATGCTGTTAAGCTGATGGAGACCCATTCGGCATAGACGAACATTGCCGAGTTTAGATGGAGAGTTAGGGGGTGAATATGCAGATTATTACTGGCATATCTGCCGCGTCCGGCCTTGCCATAGGAAGTATTAGAATTCCGGATAGGGCAAAGCCAAGCGTAATGCGACAGATGAAAGACCCGGAGCAGGAAAAGCAGAGATTTGATGCCGCAAATCTCCTTGCTAAGGATGAGCTTGTGATGCTGAGAGAGCAGGCCACAGGCGAGGATAAGGAGATAATAGAATTTCAGGTAGCAATTCTGGCGGATAATGGCTTTTTAAAGGAGATTTATAGCTATATAGAGGCCGGCGCAGGTGCGGCGGCATCGGTAGAGAGAGCCTCCGGAATTTTTGAAAAAAAACTACAGAGCATAGGGGATGATTATTTCAGCGAACGCTCGGTAGATATTAGGGATGCCTGTAGGAGGGTTGTCGATATTTTAGACGATGCCCCCCGTGAGAGGCTTTCGCTTAAAAGCCCCTGCATAGTGGTTGCGGAGGAGCTAACCCCGAGCGATATGGTTGCTATCGATCGTAATATGTTGCTTGCAATAGTAACGGTTAAGGGTTCTAAGCAGGGCCATGCCTCTATTATAGCAAGGACTATGGGCATACCGGCAATTGTTCGTGCACCGATAGATATCGAAAGCCTTAAAAACGGTGATCCAATAGCGGTAGACGGCCACACAGGCGAGATATTCCTTTCCCCGAGCGAGGGGGTAAAGACAAGGTTTTCCCACCGCATACACAAGTTTGTAAGGAATAAAAGCAAGATACATGACACGCCACAAATACCGGCGATATCCCGAAATAATATCAAGATTGACCTTTATGCAAACTGTGCCACACCGGAGGATATTACGAATGCTTTTTCCCTCGGTGCAACCGGCGTTGGGCTGCTTCGTAGCGAGAATCTTTATATGGGGAAAACTATCCCCAACGAGCAGGAACAGTACGAATTTTATGTATCCTGTATAGAGGCGGCGAAGGGATTTCCGCTGACTGTACGCACCATGGATATAGGTGCCGATAAATTTGTGCGCAGTATCTCGATAAATAACGAGCCTAATCCGGCTCTCGGTGTAAGGGGAATACGGCTTTCGCTACTGCGAAGAGATATGTTTCAGGAACAGCTTTTAGCACTGCTTCGTGCCTCGGTAAAAGGGCCGCTCTCAATTATGTTTCCTATGATAGCCACGGTAAGTGATTTTAACGAGGCTATGGAGGTTGTTGCTAGGGTCAAGTACGATATGGACGAGTTAAAGATACCCTACTCCAACGATATTAAGTTTGGTGCCATGATAGAGACACCGGCCGCCGCACTATGCGCACCGGAGCTTGCCAAAAAGGCCGATTTCTTTAGTATAGGAACAAACGATCTAACCCAGTATACCCATGCCGCCGACCGTGAAAACGCTTTGGTGGATAGCTATTTCCTAACGGCATCTCCCGCCATACTGCGCCTTATTGATATGACGGTTAAGGCCGCAAAGCAGGAGAATATTCCGGTATCTATCTGTGGCGAATCTGCCGCACAGCCGGAGATAGCCATGCGTTACCTCGAGCTTTCGGTTACCACCCTTTCGATGGCCGCGCCCCTTATAAGCGATGCAAGAGAGTATATTAGTAACAATATTATACTGCTTGCATAAAACAGTAAGATATGTTATATTATAAGCTATATTTATGAAGTTCGGTAATCATGTTACCGAATTTCACTTTGTACAACACTAAAAAGGACTATAAAATTTTAAGATGGAATTTTTAGCAACCTCCTACCTAATATTTTTGCCGTTAGCGGCAACCCTTTACTACCTACTGCCGGCTAAGCTGCGCTGTGGGTACCTTGTTGTTGTAAGTATTGCATTTTATGTAATGTTCGAGCCCTCGCTTTTCTATGTCCTACCCGGCTATATAGCCGTTGGGTATCTAGGCGGGCTTGCCATGCAAAAGGGGCGTGTAGCCCTAATATTAACAGCCACCGTTACGGCCGCCGTGGCGGTACTCTGCTTTTTTAAATACCGCTACCTGTTTATGCCGGAGGATATAACAATTATCACTCCGGTAGGCATAAGCTACTATACCTTTTCTACCATAGGCTACCTTGTGGATGTTGCAACCGGTGCTAACAAACCGGAAAAAAACCTACTGCGTTACAGCCTGTTTATCGGTTTTTTTGCCCAGCTCTCGGCGGGGCCTATCCCCCGTAGCGATACCCTATTGCCCCAGCTTTCAAACCCCTTAACCTTTAACTACCAGAAAACAGCCGAGGGGGTGTTTATCCTTGCGGTGGGTTACCTAAAAAAGTTGTGTGTAGCAATACCACTCGGCAACATTATATCCCCCATATTCAAGGATAGTTCCTCCGGTGGTGCGGTGCTGTTTGTTGCCTGCCTTTTGTTTACGCTACAGCTATATTTTGATTTTTCCGGCTACACCGATATCGCAAGGGGCACGGCACAGATATTCGGTATCACCCTTGCACCTAACTTTAAACAGCCTTTTTATAGCACGAACTTTTCCGGCTTTTGGCAGCGCTGGCATATATCTTTATCAAGGTGGTTGCAGGATTATATCTTTACACCGCTTGTATGGAACCGGCCGCTTTCTAAAATTCCGGTAATAGGCAGTTTTTTTACCGGCATGCCGTTATATAGCACAATCTTTATACTGTTTGTGATATCCGGCCTGTGGCACGGTGCCGGCCTTACCTTTTTAATATGGGGAATACTTCAGGCTGTATTTCGTATAGGGGAGGAGCTACTGCACCGATACTACCGCAAGCCCCCAAAAAAACAGGGTGCCATTAGGCTATTAGCAAAAAGGGCCGTTGTATTTTTACTATTCTCGGCAAGCCTTGTCTTCTTCCGCTCGGCCGATATGGCACAGGCACTCTCGATATTCGGCAGAATATTCACCATAGCCGATATAAACTTTGCAGGCTTTTTTACCGCCGCTACCACCTTTAACGCCGACCCGCTTATTGCGGCGGCATATCTGCTTTTCTGCATTGTATCACTTGCCGTTGTACTACTGCTTGATAATCAATGCTTTAACAAAAAATGTACCGAGGTTGAGTTTATCTGTACCCTACGTTACCGCTGGGTTATCTACTATCTAATTATCGGGCTATGCTTTGCCGGCTTTTTACTTAATAACGGCGGTTTTGGTAGCTCGGCAAGCTTTATCTATGCCGGCTTTTAAAGAAAGGATTTAGCACAAACTTGAAAAAAATACTTCTTAGAATATTTTTTATACTGCTGCCCATCGTAGGGTATTTTGTGCTGTTCTTTGTGTT
>CAYJOX010000102.1:6098-6404 GCA_964371915.1 uncultured Oscillospiraceae bacterium | reverse complement strand
TCCGGTTCATCAAATCTCTATTATACCAAGAGGTATGGCCGGAGGCTTTACTCTAAGTTTACCGGAAGAGGACACAAATTACCGCACCAAAAACCAGATGCTGGATGAACTAATTACATTGCTAGGAGGCCGTGTGGCCGAAAAGCTTGTACTAGACGATATATCAACCGGTGCATCGAATGATCTAGAGCGAGCAACTGCAATCGCTCGTAATATGGTTACAAGATACGGTTTTTCCGAGACACTTGGCCCCGTTGTATATGGCGGAAACCCAACCGAAACATTCCTTGGCCGAGATTTTAACCA
>CAYJOX010000102.1:0-6088 GCA_964371915.1 uncultured Oscillospiraceae bacterium | reverse complement strand
GGCATCTATTAGAGTCTGCCTATGCCAGCGCAGAAAAAATATTGATTGATAATATGGATAAGATGCATAAGGTTGCAGAGGAGCTACTTATCCGTGATAAGCTTGATGGAGAGGAATTTAAACTGCTTATGGCCGGCGAAGAACTACCGGAGTTTGAACCTCGGGCCGGAAAATTACCGATTAATCTCAAGACACCTACCGAGAAAGAAAAGGTTGAAATCTCACAGGAAGGAATAGATGAGGCACAGCGCCAGATAAACGAAAGCCTTCTAGAAAAACAGGCAGAAACTCCAGTTCAAGGTGACGATTCTACACAAGAGGAACAGGGAACAAAGGATGACAAAAAAGGCACAGACCTATGATAATGACAGTATTCAAAGCCTAAAGGGTGCCGACAGGGTGCGAAAGCGCCCAGGTGTTATCTTTGGTAGTGATGGTATTGAGGGTTGTAGGCATACAGTATTTGAAATACTATCCAACTCTATCGATGAGGCCCGTGGTGGCCATGGCGATAAAATTGTTGTAAAAAAATATAAAGATGGTAGCATAGAGATAGAGGATTTCGGCCGCGGTATACCGGTTGATTATAATCAAAAAGAGAAGCGCTTTAACTGGGAACTGCTTTTTTGCGAACTTTATGCGGGCGGCAAATATAATGAGGACGATGAGAGCTATGCCTACTCGCTAGGTCTTAATGGCCTTGGGCTTTGTGCAACCCAGTATGCCTCTCGTTACATGACGGTTGATGTTTATAGAGATGGGCAGCATTATCATCTTGATTTCGAACGAGGGAATAATGTAGGCGATCTCATCAAGGAGGAAACACGTAGAAAAAAAACTGGTAGCTGTATCAGATACCTACCGGACGATGATGTTTTTACCGATATTGACATCGATTCAGAATATCTGCATGATACAATAAAGCGCCAGGCTGTTGTTAATGCCGGCATCACCTTTGAGCTTACTATAGAGACAGCCGAGGGTAAAGAGGAAACAACATACTACTACGAAAACGGTATAGAGGATTATCTGGGTGAGATAGTTGGCAACGAATATATCACCCCTGTTTTAACATGTCAAAGCAGCGCCGTGGGTAGAGATCGTGAGGACAGGCCGGAATATAGGGTGCAGATGAATGCAAGTTTTTGTTTTTCAAACAAGCATACCCTGCTTGAGTATTACCATAACTCAAGCTATCTTGAGCATGGTGGCTCGCCGGAACGTGCGGTAAAGACTGCCTTTGTAAATCAGATAGACAGCTATCTAAAGCAGAAAAACCTTTATAAAAAGGGAGAAAGCCGTATAACGTTTGCCGATGTTCAGGATTGTCTTTGTATCGTAACATCCGGTTTTTCTACACAAACATCGTACGAAAACCAGACAAAAAAGGCTATCACAAACCGTTTTATAGCACTTGCAATGACCGACTTTTTAAAGCATCAGCTAGAGGTGTATTTTATAGAAAAGCCGGAGGATGCACAAAAAATAGCCGCACAAATCCTTATTAATAAGCAGAGTAGGGAACAGGCGGAGAAGACACGCCAGAACCTTAAAAAAACAATAGGGCGTGATATCGATATTGCAAACCGTGTACAAAAATTTGTAGATTGCAGAACAAAAGATTTATCACTTCGTGAACTTTATATAGTGGAGGGTGATTCTGCCCTCGGTGCCTGTAAGACCAGCCGTAATGCTGAATTTCAGGCAATAATACCGGTTAGGGGTAAGATACTCAACTGCCTAAAATCAGATTATGCACGTATATTTAAAAGTGAAATAATTACAGATATTATAAAGGTTTTGGGTTGTGGGGTAGATGTTCCCGGAAAGGCAAAGACAGGCATTGCAGGATTTGATATTGATTCGCTACGTTGGAACAAGATAATTATCTGTACCGATGCCGATGTTGACGGATATCAGATAAGAACGTTAATTCTTGCAATGTTCTACCGTATAATGCCACAGCTTATAGAGCAGGGATATATCTATATCGCAGAATCTCCACTTTATGAGATTAACACAAAGAAGAAAACCTACTTTGCATATACCGAACAGGAAAAAACCTCTATACTTGAGAGAATCGGTAAGGAAAGTTTTACACTACAACGTAGCAAAGGGCTAGGCGAGAATGAGCCGGACATGATGTGGATGACCACCATGAACCCCGAAAGTAGGAGGCTTATAAAGGTTGAGAGAGATACAGCAGAGCACACAGCGGCTGTATTTGATTTATGGCTTGGTGATAACCTTGCCGGGCGTAAAGAGTTTATAGCAAACCACGGGTATGAGTATCTTGAAGATTTAGACGTATCTTAGTAAGGATATAATGGCAAAAAAAAGTAAAGAAAATGAGAAAAAAAATAAGCTTAGCATGGCACTCGATGATAGGATAGAGATTGCCGATGCTGGTATTGTGCTACAAAATCGCATTACCGAGACATTAGAAAAAAACTATATGCCCTACGCCATGAGCGTGATTATCAGCCGTGCACTGCCGGAGATAGATGGCTTTAAACCATCTCACCGTAAGCTATTATACACTATGTATGATATGGGGCTTTTAAAGGGTGCAAGGACAAAGAGTGCCAACATTGTGGGTACTACCATGAGGTTAAACCCACATGGTGATAGTGCTATCTACGAGACTATGGTGAGGCTTTCTACCGGTAACGAGGCACTGCTTAACCCTTTTGTAGATTCAAAGGGTAACTTTGGTAAATTCTATTCCCGTGATATGGCTTATGCTGCAAGTAGGTACACCGAGGCAAAGCTTGCGCCGGTTGCCGAGCTTCTGTTTAAGGATATAGACAAGGATACAGTAGATTTCGTTCCTAACTACGATAATACCAGAACAGAGCCCACACTGCTACCGGTATGCTACCCTAACATATTAACAAACTGTACTTTGGGTATTGCCGTTAGTATGGCAAGCAGTATCTGTAGCTTTAACCTCGGTGAGATATGTGATACCACAATAGCA
The DNA here is from genome assembly GCA_964371915.1 of uncultured Oscillospiraceae bacterium. GTDB lineage: Bacteria > Bacillota > Clostridia > Oscillospirales > Ruminococcaceae > CAYJBH01. Next base: position 3,108 of record CAYJOX010000102.1, on the reverse strand, counting down.
CTTATAAAGGATGAAAACCACCCGATAGAAACAACACTTCATAATGCGGATTTTGTCGGTGGTGGGCAGATAATACACAATGCACAGGAGCTTGCAAATATCTACGAATCCGGGCGTGGTTCTATAAGGGTTCGTAGCCGTTACAGCTATTTAAAGGATGGCAACCGAATAGAGGTTACCGAGATACCATATACTACTACTATCGAAGCGATTATGGATAAAATTTCCGAGCTTGTTAAGGGTGGTAAGGTTAAAGAGATTGCCGATATGCGCGACGAGACCGACCTTAACGGCCTGATGCTTACCCTTGATCTAAAGCGTGGCACCGACCCTGAAAAGCTAATGAACCGCCTATTTGCATTAACTCCACTTGAGGATTCATTCTCCTGTAACTTTAATATTATTATTGGTGGAACACCACGCACCATGGGTGTTAAGGAGATTCTAACCGAGTGGGTAGCGTTTCGTGTTTTATCGGTTAAAAGGCGGACATACTATCAGGCTAACGAGTGTAAAAAACGATTGCACCTTCTTCTGGGATTAAAGGCTATTCTTCTTGATATAGATAAGGCGATACGGATCGTTCGCGAAACAGAGGATGAGGACGAGGTTGTTCCCAACCTGATGATAGGTTTTGGGATTGACAAGATTCAGGCCGAATATGTTGCAGAGATTAGGCTAAGGCAGCTTAACCGCAACTATATCCTGCGACGTACCGAGGAGGTTGATAAGCTTCGGGACGAGATAGATGACCTCGAAGAACTGTTAGACAATAAGAAAAAATTACTCAAGCTTATCTGTGAGGAACTTAAGGTTGTTAGGGATAAATATTCCATACCTCGCCGTAGTGAAATATTATATTCCGCAACACCGGCAACGGTAAAAGATGAGGTTCAAGAGCTACCGGATTATCCTGTAACGGTTTTCTTTACCGAGGAAAACTATATCAAAAAAATAACTGCCCAATCACTACGTATGAGCGGTGAGCAGAAATTAAAGGAAGGGGATAGCGTAAGGCATAGCGAGGAGACCCGCAATAACTCCGAACTTTTATTCTTTACCAATAATGCACAGGTTTATAAATGTTTTGCCGCCCAGTTTGACGATACAAAGGCAAGTGTAATAGGTGAATATCTTCCTGCGGCACTTGGCTTTGACGAAAACGAGCTATGTATATTTATGGCCGTGGTGGAGCAATATGTAGGCTTTATGGTGTTTGTTTTTGATGATGGTAGAATTGCAAAGGTAGATATATCTGCATATCAAACGAAGCTTAACCGTAAAAAACTTATAAATGCATTTAATAATAAGGCCGAGACTGTTAAGTTTTTCTATCTTAAAGAGGATGCAGATATCTCGATAGAGACAACCGCCGGAAGAATGTTAATAGTAAATACTGCACAACTTACAATAAAAACAACTAAAAACACACAGGGCGTGCAGGTGGTTAAGCTTAGAAAAGGTATACAGATAAAAGATGTTTCTCTGCTTGCACAGGATAGTTTGGCGGATGCCCATAGGTATCGTGTACGTAACCTACCCTCAACAGGGCAGCTTATAAAAACAGATCAATCGGAACAACTTACATTATAATAAAGGAGTCATGCCATGAAAAAGCGTGTCGGTATCTTAACTGCCGGAGGCGATTGCCCCGGGCTAAATGCAACAATCAGAGGTGTTGCTAAGGCTCTTTATCATCGTTTTGACGATGATGTAGAGATTATCGGGGTTCAAAACGGCTATTATGGTTTAATTCATGGCAACTATAAAGAGATGGATTCCATCGATTTTTCCGGTATTTTAACACGTGGTGGAACCATCCTCGGTACAAAACGTACCCCTTTTAGCAAGATGCAGGAAAAGGGTGACGATAACCTTGATAAGGTTGACGAGATGAAGAAAAACTATAAAAAGATGAAGCTTGATTGCCTGCTATGCCTTGGTGGTAACGGTACCCACAAGACGGCCAACCTTCTATCTGAAAATGGTTTAAATATCATCGGCCTACCTAAAACTATCGATAATGATATCTTTGGCACAGATGTTACCTTTGGTTTTCATACAGATGTAGACATTGCAACCGAGGTTATCGACCGTATTCATACGACCGCCTCAAGCCACCGTAGGGTTATGGTTATAGAGCTTATGGGCAACAAGGCTGGGTGGTTAACATTATATGCAGGCATTGCAGGTGGGGCGGATATCATCCTACTACCAGAAATGCCCTATAACATGAAAAACATTATTAAGGCTATCGAAAACCGCCATAAAGAGGGGAAATCCTTCTCTATTATTGCTGTTGCAGAGGGGGTATTTAGCACCGAAGAATCTAAGCTTAAGAAAAAAGAGCGTGAGCTTTTACGTGCAGAAAATGGAATTACTACCGCCACTAAAATTATCGCAGAGGAGATCCAATCTACCACCGGTTTTGAAACACGCATTGCGGTACCCGGGCATATTCAACGTGGTGGCTCCCCCTCGGCATATGATAGGGTGCTTGCAACACAGTTCGGAACCTTTGCTGCAAAGCTTGTGGAGCTAGAGCAGTATGGAACATCTGTTGCTATGGTGAACAATGTTGTAACTGCAAACCTGCTAACCACGGTGGCCGGCCGTAAAAAACTTGTGCCGGAAAATGATGATATGCTGAATGTGGCACGCAGAATGGGTATCTGCTTAGGGTAGATACTAGCTAAATAGTTAAATCTCGGTACTGGCCTTCAGCACCGAGATTTTGTTGGGAGAGGAGTTAAATGAAAAGAATTTTATTATTATTTATTGTATCTATACTTACACTATCCGGCTGTAGCTCGGCAGAGGACAGTATGGTTTTAAAACCTACCGAGCTTTCACAGGATACTGAAAACCTACTTTCTATAGTCGAAGATGAGTTGAAATACTATGAATTTTCGGTAGATGAAACTGTTAATTCTGTATCCTATGATGTGTGGGGCTATCAGGATGACGAATGGGTTAGCCTTGGGAAAACCTATGGTAGGTTAGATAGCAAAGATGGTAATCTAGCTGTTAAAATCTCGGGTGATAGCTATACGCTATATAATTTTGATGAATCCGGCCATTCTTCCTACGAAACACCGGATGTAGGAA
>CAYJOX010000101.1:0-6410 GCA_964371915.1 uncultured Oscillospiraceae bacterium | reverse complement strand
ACCACCCTTAAGTTATACTGCCTTGCCAGGGCTCTAATTTTTGTCATATCACAGGATTGTCCATAAAGGTGAACCGCAAGAATAGCCTTTGTTTTATCGGTTATTGCCGCCTCAATTTTATCCGCATCGATATTATCAAAGCTATCCGGCTCGACAAAGATAGGTGTAGCATTATTTCCGTTCATAGTAATACCCATAACGCTTGCAATATAAGCATTTGAGCATACAATAACCTCGTCTCCCTCGCCAATACCGAGAATCTTAAACGACATCCAAAGTGCATCAAGCCCGGATGCAAGGCCTACGCAGTATTTTGCACCGATATAGCTTGCAAATTCTTGTTCAAAAGCTGTAACTTCATCACCAAGGATATACCACCCTTTACGAAGGATTGCCAAGGCTTTTTCTTCATACTCCGTTGCATGTAGCTCATATTGACGTTTGAGGTTGTTGGGGAGAATTTGAAAAGACAAATCAATTCCTTTCTTACAAAAATAATCCTTTTTATTTCTATGGATTACAATTATAGCACAACATAATAAAATTAACAAGTATGTTAAACTACAAACACATTACAATAGTTTAATTGAACATTAGATTTATATAACCAGTTTTCGGATCTTCATCATTAAGCGGTTTAATCATACCGAGCTTATCTTTTATGCCCGGTTTAATATAGGTTATTTTACAATGATTGTAAGCCTTAATGCATAGGTCGTAATCCATTGCAATAATCTCATCCAGTATTAAACTATTACCGCTTTTTGTTCCGAAGCTATAACCGATAGCCTTGGAATCACAGATATACTTTACTGCAAGTTCACAATATAAGTCTATCTGTTGTTTGTAAAAGTTATAATCTCTCTTAATATAAAAATCACATATCATACTGTTGTTGTATAGATTAATTGCATCGTTAATGTCTTGATACGACATTTTCTCTACCACTACATTATTTTTAGCCGATGTAAACACAGTATTTTTCTCACAAAGAAAGCTGCTTTTAAAGCCAAGTTTTGAGTAGAAGTTAAACAGCCAGTCCTTCTCCGGTATTAAGATAACCGAGTTACACCCTTTTTCTTTTGCAATTTCAAAAGATCTATTTAAAAGCAATGTACTTAACCCTTGTTTTCTATACATTTCATCGGTGCAAACCCCAAAAAGGTACATCGTTCGGCCTTGGTTGGCTTCATAGTAAATCATCTGAAGCATTGCGACAATATTATTATCTACCTTATAAAGTAGGGTGTTATCAGGGCAATAAACATTGTTGAAAAAGTAGTTGTTGAAATCTAAATCAATTGAAAAACATCTCTCGAAGAGAGGCAGAACGTTATCATTTTTATTGGCAGAAACTATCATTAACTTCGCCTTTCGCTTTCTAGATTAATAATCTTTGTTGCTACACGCATGGTGGATTTTCGATGGGATACAAGCAGAATGGTTTTATCCTTAATCTCCTTTAAAGAGCGTAGGATAACACCCTCGTTCAGGCTGTCAAGATTGCTGGTAGGCTCATCAAGTAGGATTAGGTCGGCACCATGTAAAAACGCTCTTGCTATTCCTATGCGTTGTCGTTCACCGCCGGATAGCGTGTCGCCAAGCTCTCCAACCTCGGTATCATAACCATCTGGAAGTGACTTAATAAAATCGTGAATCGAGGCCTTTTTGCAGGCGCTTTCTAACTGTTCTTGTGTTGCTTCTAGCTTTGCAAGCTTTATATTTTGGGCTACCGTATCATGAAACAGATGCGTTTCCTGTGTCACAAAGCTCTGGTTTTCACGCAGGCTTTTTGTATTAATATCTCTAACATCTTTATTGTTAATCAAAACGTTACCTTTATCCACATCCCAAAAGCGCATGATAAGTTTTAATATTGTAGATTTTCCGCTTCCCGATTTTCCGGTGATTCCTATTATATTATTTCTTGCTGTATAGAGTGAAAAATCATCGATTATTGTCTGGTTTTCATAAGCAAAGCTAACATTGTTAAGATTTAGATCTTCAAAGGCAATATTCTCACCACCGGTTACCGGATCAACCACCGGAGTTTCCTCTAAAATGTCAAGTACCCTATTTCCGCTTGCAACGGTTTGTGATAGGCCAGCACCGAGATTTGCAATGGCATTTACAGCACCAAATGATGAAAACAAGGTTACGGTGGGGATTAGAACTGCCTCGGCGGTTACCATTCCCACGGTATACATATAGGCGGCAACAAATAGCATGAGTATTGAAAATAAAAGTATTACAAGGTTTGATAGCATCATGGTTCTGCCTGTTGATAGCTTTATCTGCCTTGTAGAGGATTCCATTTCGGCCGAAAGACCTCTGATTTTATCTTCGCAGGATTTAATGCAGTCGTACTGCAAAACCTCCTTTATACCGCGTAGACAGTCGAGAAAAAAACTGTTAAGCTCCCCTGCCTTTTCTCGGTTTGTATTACCGCTACTGTTGCTTTTACCTGAGATTAATATAGGTAGAGCAACCCCTATAGTTAGGTGTGCAGCTAATCCTATTAGACCAAAAATTATGCTGTAGTATGAAAGGATTATAATAATGGTCAGTGATGTTATAGTTGCTATAGCTATAGGTGATACTGTATGTGCATAAAACACCTCTAGCAACTCTATATCCGATGTTATAACCGATACAAGATTGCCTCTATTGGCTCCATCTAACTTTGCAGGTGCAAGGGCCCTGAGCTTTTTAAAAACCTTATCACGAATTAATGCAAGAAGCTTAAATGCAATATAGTGATTACAGTACTGTTCGATATATTTAAAAACACCGCGCAGTAATGCTATTGTTATAAGCGTAGCAAGTATTAGTGTAATAGCATCAGAACCGGCTATAATCTGCAACATGGCATAACTACCTATTACGGTGATAGAAATAGCACAAAAATATCCTATGCAGCCGGCAAACACGGCAACGCACATGATAGGAGTTAACGGTTTCACTAAGGTTATAAGATTTAACAAAACCTGTAAAGTGCCTCTTTTTTGCATCTAACACCCCTCCAACTCTAGCTGTGATTGCCAAAGTGCTTTGTATGCACCTTCGGTATTTAATAATTCGTTGTGTGTTCCCTGCTGTATAAGCCTGCCGGATTCCAACACAGCTATATTATCGCAGGATACTACGTTAGCGAGACGATGAGAGATTAGTATTACGGTTTTTGTTTTTGATAGGACTTTAAGGGCAACCATGATATCGTCTTCGCTTTCAATATCAATATTACTTGTTGCCTCATCAAATATATATATTTCACTGTTGTGTAGTAATGCCCTGGCAAGTGCAAGGCGTTGGCATTGCCCGCCGGAGAGGTTACTGCCACGTTCTGATAGTGTTGTAGCTAAACCGTCCTCTGCCCTTAAAAAACCGGAGAGATTAACAGCCCCCAATGCACCCCATAGCTCTTCCTCGGTGGCATTTGGTTTTGCCATAAAAAGGTTCTCCTTTACCGTGCCACCGAAGATATAACTGTTTGCAGATATTAATGTAATCTGCTCTCTGAGGTTTGTAAGATTAATCTTCGAAAGCTCTATGCCACCAACTCTAACCGAGCCACTATAGCCTTGGTTTATTCCATGCAGTATAGCGGCTAACGTAGATTTACCACACCCACTTTTACCAACTATTGCTGTAAAGCTATTTCTGGGTAGGCTAAGGCTAAGTTAGTAAAGTGCACTTTTTTCGTTATTATAGCTGAAGCATAGACCATCAACAATAATATCTGTATCAACAATAAGTTCAGATTGGGGCTCGTCTTCCTCTATATCTAGCAATGAAAATATCTTTTTTGAGGCAGTCATGCCGTTCATTGCTATATGAAAAAAGCTACCTAAAACTCGTAACGGCAGAAAAAAGTCTGCTGACAATAGTATTATGGCAAGGCAACCTATAAAACCAATATTAGAGTTAGAATATTCGGTTAAGGCAAAAACTATACCGATAGCCGCACCACCGTATGCAACCAAGTCCATAATAATTATGGAGTTTAGCTGCATTGATAGCACCTTCATTGTTACTATTCTAAACCGCTCAGCCTGCCGGTTCATCTTTTGGTGCATATATTCATCGCTGCCATATATCTTTAGGGTGCTAAGTCCTTGTAAATTTTCTAGAAAATTATCTCCAAGCTTTAGGTATTCTCCCCAATATTTTGCCAGTAAACGTTTAGCAATTTTATTTATCACAATTATAGAAATAGGGATTAACGGAACACAGATAAACAATATCACCGCTACCTTTATGCTAACAAAAGATATACAGAAAAATAATATAATTGGTGCTAACATGGCATAAAAAAACTGCGGAAGGTATCCGCTAAAATATATCTCTAGCTGCTCTATACCCTCTACCGAAAGTTGTAGGAGTTCGGCGGTGCCTATTTTTTTATTATAATGGCTACCAATTTTAACTATCTTATTATATATTCTGCCCCGAAGTAAAGGTTTAACGGTACACGATGCAAGATAGCTCTCTCTGCTTGCAAGGTATGTACAACCTACCCTTATTCCGATACAGGGAAGAAGTAAAACTAAATATATAATCACAGAGCTAAACGGGTAGTTATTAAAAAAAAGCTGGTATAAAACAACACTTACCACAAACATCAATACTATGCTGGAGAGAAGTGATAGAATTTGAAATAAAACGTTTTTTTTAATATGAGGCAGTGCATCTGGCACAAACTGTATTAGCCGTTTGTCAAACATTTTTTAATATTCCTACTAGGTTAGTGTGCTGTAACCGATTATATCAGAGTTACTGCTAAAAGTAAACAGCTAAAAAAATAATCACTGCAAAGCCTTTTAACCTTGCAGTGATTACCATGTGAAATAAAAGACAACTATGCATCAAGATGTAAGAGGTGTCACACACTCAATCGTTAAACGGAGAAACAGTTAATCACCGCCGTCACCGCCGTCACCGCCACCATCACCACCGTCTGAGTCGCCTCCGTCGTCATGATCATCATCGTTATCATTACTTTTGGGACGAGGGGTTCTGGTAGTGTTTTGATACAGATACTTATCATCACTTTGCGTGAGTTCAAACGAATTTTCACGAATATAGTTTGCTGCGGCACGTTGGTGTTGTGCCGTATCCATCTTTGCTTTCATTGCACCGGTTATTAAAAATGCAATTACAATAGCTAATACCAAGCTAATTAACAATTCCATATATATTTTCCTTTAACGGGTTACTACTTGTAAACTCTAACCTAGAAACATAGATATAATGAGATAGAGAGGGATGAAAGATCCTACAGCAATTAAGCACCTATACAGCCAAAGTTTTCCGGTATCTATAGGTAGCCTACCGGCAATCTGGCCTGTCTGGCCGTTAATTGCAAACTGATATATCTCACCTTTGTATTTAGTATTAAGCATCCAAACCGGTATTAGTGCATAATCAATATCTTCACCATGCATCTGTACATAGCTTTCGTTTACGTTTACCGTATCATAGCTACGATCTATCGTGCTTCTAAAAGAATCCTCAACAGAGGCAATAACACGTTTAGTGGCGCGCTCGGTACTTTCGTCAACATTTTCATCAAATTTATCTGCAAAATAGCCAGCCATATACATGGGTTCAAACTGAACAAGTTGATTAAAATCAAACGGTTCAATACCCTCCATATATTTGTCATCCATCTTTTTTGATGAGTCTACCGGTATACGGTTAAAACCTACACTGCCAGCACGAAACACCGAGTAGTATTCTGTCCTAGTATAATCGTAGTCATCATCACTCCAACGGTCTACCTTTGTTGCATTAAATTTTACATTTCCTTGCCCTGTACAGCTAAACAGCCAAAAAGGAACATATAGGCCTGTTACTTTTGATATATGGTTATTTGCTTTAAATGATGATGGCAGTAAAGGTTTACCATTATAAAACTCTTTTAGTAGCTGCTCTGCCCTGCCCTTGTCTATCTTGAAAGGCAGAATAAGATCAGGCGTAAGGGCGCCTGTAATATTATTGGATACAACTACAGGGTTGCCGCAATACATACACTCAGTTGCCACAGTATCGCCGGACAACACCTCCGCACCACAGGATTGGCAGGAAAATCCCATCTGTGCTTCGGTAGATTGGTTTTCCTTTACAAACCCTTCAAGTTTCCAATCTATCTTGGTAGGTGGTAGAGTATCTGCTCCATCGCCTACCGGTTGTTGATTTTTAAAATAATCCTCAGGAAAGGTGCTTTCGCAGGACTCACAATGCAACATCTGCATCTGCGGATTAAAACCAAGTGGTGCGCCACAGGCGGGGCATTGATATTTTATAAGTGCATCAGACATAATATGTTACTCCGGTAGATACTATTTAACATCGTTCTCATCAAAAACATCGCCACACTCCGGGCAGAATTTAGGTGGGGTTTTGGGATC
>CAYJOX010000100.1:0-6416 GCA_964371915.1 uncultured Oscillospiraceae bacterium | reverse complement strand
TGGAAATGTGGTAGAGGATACAATATATATTTATGTTGAATGGTTTGATAGAGGGGACACAGTTAAAGACACTGTTGCAAAAATTATAACCGATGAAGTATTAAAGTTAAAGGCATATGATACTATAACGGTAATATTTGAAAATCTTAAAAAGAGCAATTACTACGAAAATGGCGAACATTACTAAGGGGCTAAGATGCCCCTTTTTTATTTCACAAAAACGCCACAACCACTAATGATAATTATTACCAATATTGCTTGACATAGGTTAAATACTTTGATATACTTTAACCAATATATTCGCTCATAGTTGAGGAAAAACATGAAATATGATTTTGATATTGCTGTAATTGGGGCAGGTAGTGGCGGTTTGGTAGTAGCATCCGGAGCGGCAGGGATAGGTGCAAAAGTTTTGCTAGTAGAGGGCCGTAAGATGGGTGGTGATTGTCTAAATTATGGCTGTGTTCCAAGTAAAAGCTTCTTAAAATCGGCACACCTTGCAAATCATATGAAAAGATCGCACGAGTATGGCTTTCAGGATGTCTCCTATACTATATCGCTATCAAAGGTTATGAATCGGGTACATAGTATAATTGACGAGATCGCGCCACACGATTCTAAAGAGCGGTATGAATCGCTAGGTGTTACCGTTAAGCTCGGATTTGCTAAGCTAGTTTCTAAATACGAGATATCAGTAGGGGACGAAACATATACCGCTAAAAAAATTGTTATTGCAACCGGTTCTACTGCAGCGATACCCAACATAAATGGCCTTAAAAATGTAAAATACTATACTAACGAAACCATTTTCAGTCTTAAACATCAGCCTAAAGACCTAATAGTTTTGGGAAGTGGTGTGATTGCACTTGAGCTAGGGCAGGGATTTGCCCATCTTGGCAGCCGTGTTCATATGATCTCAAGATCTGGAAGGCTTTTTGCCAAGGACGAGCCGGAGGTCGGTGAAATAATGAAACAGGCAGTTGCCGACGATGGGGTAGCACTATATTCTAACTACAGAACCACTAATATAGAACCACATGGAGACGGTGTTAAGGTAACGATAGAAAACGAAGAAGGTAAGAAACACCTCTACGGCGATGCACTTCTGGTGGCAACCGGAAGAAAGCCTAATACCGAGAACATGGGAATACATGAGCAAGGCGTAATTACAGATTCAAAAGGTTTTATAATTGTAGATGACTATATGCGCACCACGGTAAAAAACATATATGCATGTGGTGATGCATGCGGTGGATATATGTTTACCCATGCAGCCGGTTATGAGGCTGGTTTAATAGTACGTAACGCCTTAATATATCCAATGTTCAAGAAGAGCTACCATAATATAACATGGACAACCTTTACCATGCCGGAGGTATCACATGTAGGGCTAAGCGAGGCTGCGGCAAGAGAGAACGGAACATTTGGTTATGTTTATACAAAAGACATTTCGCAGAACGATAAGGCAAAGGCTCAGGACGACAGAATAGGTTTTGTTAAGGTTATTATTGACAAAAAGAAGCGGGTAATAGGCGCCACGATAGTGGGCGAATGCTCTGCCGAGATGCTACCGGTGCTTTCGCTTCTCGTAACAAAAAAAATGCCTCTTAGTAGCCTGCTTGGAATCATCTATCAATACCCAATACAGGGTGAAATACTTAAATCTATTGCACTTGCCGATATGGTATCAGGAGCAAAGGAATGGCAGAGAAACTTACTTAAAAGGATTGTTACAAGATAGGGGATAGTTATGATAGACACCAAGGCAAGAGGGAGATTTCAACGAGGGTTTGATAAACTATCTCAAAAAACCGGTCTAACAAGAATACACCCAAACGCTATAACGGTTGTGGCTTTAATATTCGGCCTTGCTTCGGCTACACTTCTTGCAATCGGGTATAACTATATTGCAATAATTTTACTTTGGGTATCCGGCCTGTTTGATGTGCTGGATGGTACGGTGGCACGCCTAACCGGAAAATCATCACCGTTTGGTGCTTATATGGATCTTGTCTTTGATAGGCTGGTGGAGGCATCGGTTATTATAGGCTGTTATATATTAATGCCGCAGTTTGGCATGGCCTACCTATTGTTTTTTGCCGGATCTATGTTTAATTTTTCAACCTTTATGCTTGCTGGCAACCTATTTAAAAATACCGGCAAGAAGAGCATGCACTACGATAGTGGCATAGTAGAGCGTACCGAATCATTTATAGTGTTCTGTCTGTTAATGTTGTTCCCACAATATATTTTTATTACATTAAACATCTTTAATGCCTTAATGTTTACAACTGGAATTATAAGGATGATAAAGATATATCGTTACACAAAATAATAAAGGAGAGATGATGAAAAAACTCATTGTTGCTATAATTATTTTAGTAGCATTAGCCTTTATATTTAGGGATTACCTAAATATTGATTACCTAGTGGGGCTTATAGAAAGTGTAAGAGGGAACCCATTTGCACCTTTTATATTTGTAATAATCTATGCTGTTTCGGTTACCTTTGCAGTGCCTGCCTCTGCGCTTACATTGATATCCGGCCCGTTATTTGGGTTTTGGCAAGGCCTACTGCTAACTATTATTGCAAGTAACCTCGGTTGCCATATCACCTACTGGTTCTCAAAAATACTGGGTAAGGATGTAATAAATAGATACATAAAATCCGGCAGCTTTATGGATAGTGCAACGAAAAAGGCGCAGGAAAATGGGTTTATCTTTATGATGTATGTACGCCTATTGCCAATATTTCCCTTTGCCGCAGTTAACTATCTAACCGGCCTACTTAATATTAAGTATAAACACTATGCAATAGCAACATTTTTGGGTATGCTACCGGGGAGTGCTGTTTATGTATACCTCGGATACTCGGCATCAAATATACAGGATAACCCGCTGGGCCTAATTATTTCTATTGCGGTATTAGTATTGTTTACCGTTATAGTAACAGCCGCAAAGAAGATTGGTGAAAAAAGGCAGGGCAGTAAAGAAAAACATGCATAAAGGAATAACTATATGTTCGAAACTTTAATTTCAGGGATATTCTTGGCCGCTATAGGCCTGCTAATGGTAAAAAATCCAATGATTTTTTGGAACTTTACCGAAACATGGAAAGCAAGATCACCTGATGAAAAACCATCAGAACTTTACATAAAGCTAACAAAAGTTGGCGGGGTGTTCTTCATAGTAGCGGGCATAGCCGTTGCAATACTTCCACTTTTTTTAATGTAATAATAAATATCCACCGGGTATCCGGTGGATATTTATTATTACAAGTTATAAGCTATTTAAATTTTTCTGCTAACATTTTTATATGCTTCTGTGTACTGCCACAGCAGCCACCAATATATACATCCCCAAGCTCCTCAATGCCCTCAAACTCGGATGCGAATAGCTCAGCATACTCATATTTTACCCCCTGCTCAGAAACCTGTGGCTTGCCCGCATTAGGCTTAAATATTATAGGTAAATTTGTATATCTGCGAAACTCCCTTGCAACCGGCAGCGATTTTGCCGGCTCCATAGAGCAGTTAAGGCCGATAGCAACAAGCGGATAGGTAGATAACATTTGTACCATCTGCTGAACCGAGTTACCCATCATAGTTTTGCCAGATTCGGTAAAACTCATAGAGCACATTATTGGCAGACCATAGGGTGTGGCCTGTTTAACTGCAAGCTCCAGCATCTCTAAATCCATAAAAGTCTCAAAGAATATGTAATCCGGACACTGAGATACACCGGCTGCTATAATTTCACAGTACTGCTGTGCACAATCCTCTCTGGTTAGGTCGCCGTACGGTTCGAGCAGTTCAGATAATGGGCCGATATCTAAAGCTACCTTTGCACGCCCCTCGGTAACATCCTTAGCGATAGAAACACCGGCAGCAACAACATCGGAAACTGAATGGGATAATTTACTATAGTTGTTTGCACTAAAGGTATTGGTGCAGATAATATCAGATCCGGCAGCTATATACCCTTTATGTAGCTGTGCCACGGTTGCCACATCCGTTATATTGAGAAGGCATACGGCATCACCGCCCTTTCTCATTAATACACTTCCTATTGCACCGTCTAAAATTGTTATTGCCATATTCTGTGCTCCTTTCTATGCTATATGGGAATTGATATTAAAACTATCTGATTCTACTGCCGGGTGCAAGGTCTTGTGGCAGGAATAAAACAGTAACCTTATCACCATCATCTGCTGCCAGTATCATTCCCTCACTCATCACACCACGTAGTTTTGCCGGCTTAAGATTAGCAACAAGTGCAATCTTTTTTCCGATAAGCTGATCTGCCGTGTAGAACTCTGCAATTCCGGACACAACAGTGCGCTCCCTGTCACCATCAAACAATGTTAGATTTAACAGCTTGTCGGCACCCTTAACCTTTTCACAGGCCTTAACCTCGGCACAGACAAGTAGGCAGTTCATAAAATCTTCATAGCCTATTTCGGAAACATCCGCAGTAGCCTTTGCTGGCTTTACCTTCTTAGCCGGCTCAGGCTTTGGTGATAATTTTTCAAGCTCCTCTAGCTCCTTTTCAATATCAATTCTGGGGAATAGAGCCGGAATCTGCACTACTGTAAAATCAGCCGGTAGCTTTTGTGTAATGCCTTCGTAGCTACCAGATGTGTCCTGTGGTGTAAGCGATAATGCAGATAGCATCTTTACCGATGCGTCCGGCATAAACGGAGCAATTAATATAGCCACATGGCGTAATGCCTCACCAAGGTTATAAAGTACCCTTGCAAGCCTTGGGCGATTTGCCTCATCCTTAGCAAGTGCCCATGGTGCGGTTTTATCGATATATTTGTTAGCGCTGCCAACAACCTCAAACATGGCCGCCAGTGCAGCAGGTGTATCATATTTTTGCATCTGCATATCGACATTTGCAACCACGTTGTTAATTTTTTCCAGTAGTTCTATATCCTCATCGCCCGCCTCCTGCTCGGTAGGTAGGGTGCCTTTAAAGTATTTCAGCTGCATCGAAACGGTGCGGGATAGTAGATTTCCAAGGTCATTTGCCAAATCTTGGTTAATTCTTCCAAATAATGCCTCGTTAGAAAATTCGCCATCATTACCAAAGGGCACATCCCGTAGTAGGAAATAGCGAATTGCATCCACCGAGTAGCGGTCACACAGGATAACAGGATCGATAATGTTACCCTTGGATTTACTCATCTTACCGCCGGAGAATAAAAGCCAGCCGTGGGCATAAACCTGTTTTGGCATCGGGAGCTCGAGTGCCATTAGTATAGATGGCCAGATAACGGCATGAAAGCGCAGTATCTCTTTAGCCATTAGGTGCAGGTCTGCCGGCCAATAGCGTTCGTAATCGTTGTAAGTTTCGTTCTCGTACCCCAGCGCATTAATATAGTTTGTAAGTGCATCTATCCATACGTAAACAGTATGGCCCGGATCAAAATCTACCGGTATGCCCCATTTAACCGAGGTTCTAGAAACACAAAGGTCATTAAGCCCCTGCTTGATAAAGGAGATCATCTCGTTTTTGCGTGTCTCGGGTTGGATAAAGTCCGGTCTTTCGTCATATAGTGCAAGTAATCGGTCAGAGTATTTTGATTGGCGGAAGAAATACGCCTCCTCACTCTCAAGAGTTACCTCCCCGCCACAGTCTGGGCACTTTTCCTCAACAAGCTGGGTCTTTGTCCAAAAACTTTCACAGGGTTTACAGT
Source organism: uncultured Oscillospiraceae bacterium (assembly GCA_964371915.1). Classification (GTDB taxonomy): domain Bacteria; phylum Bacillota; class Clostridia; order Oscillospirales; family Ruminococcaceae; genus CAYJBH01. Next base: position 716 of record CAYJOX010000100.1, on the reverse strand, counting down.
AATGGCCCTCGTATTTATCCTTATAGATATCGCCACTATCATATAGCTTTTTAAAAATCTTTTGTACCGATTCCTCGTGATAATCATCGGTAGTGCGTATAAAACGGTCATACTTGATATCTAATAGCTCCCAAAGGCTTTTAATACCTACAACAATTTCATCTACATATTGCTTTGGTGTAACGCCCTTTTCGGCAGCCTTATCCTCTATCTTTTTGCCATGTTCATCGGTGCCGGTTAAAAACATTACATCCTTACCGAGCATACGGTTATATCTTGCAACGGTATCTGCAATTACGGTGCTGTAGGCGTGGCCGATATGCAGCTTATCAGATGGATAGTATATTGGGGTAGTTATATAAAATTTTTCTCTCATATTTGTTTATTCCTTTCCGCTAGTGTTACCCATAAGCTTAACCATTACAGCTTTTTGGGCATGAAGGCGATTTTCTGCCTCATCAAATATCTCGTTGGAATGCTTTTCAAATATAGCGGTGGTAATCTCCTCCTCACGGTGTGCCGGTAGGCAGTGCTGAACCATCGCATCCGGCTTTGCCACCGACATAAGTTCATCGTTTATCTGATATCCGGCAAATGCCTTTTTGCGGATCTCTGCCTCGCCCTCCTGACCCATAGAGGCCCAAACATCGGTTATAACAACATCTGCATCCTTAGCGGCAACCATAGGGTCGTTTGTGTGATTAAAACAGCTGTAA
>CAYJOX010000099.1:0-6510 GCA_964371915.1 uncultured Oscillospiraceae bacterium | reverse complement strand
CGGCCACGAGAGCTACGGCACGACGACCCGTCTCTCGGGCCAAAATAAGTCGGTCGCTGTATACGGCCGGTGTTGTGCCGTTAAAGGGCAGTGCAAGCCCTAAAACCTCGGATAGGCAGTTCATCGAGTTTGCGGTAAACATTCCGCTACAGGAGCCTACACTTGGGCAGGCTGCACACTCAACCTCGTATAGTTCTTCCTTGGTGGCATTACCGGCAACCTCTTTGCCTACCATCTCGAATATATCTGTTAAGGATATTCGTTTATCCCCAACCCTACCGGCAAGCATTGCCCCACCGGAAATAACTATCGAGGGTATATTTAGCCTAGCGGCCGCCATCATCATACCGGGTACAACCTTATCACAGTTAGGGATAAGCACTAACCCATCAAACGCATGTGCCTCGGCAAGTGTCTCGATACTATCGGCAATAAGCTCTCTCGATACGAGGGAGTAGTGCATACCCTTATGCCCCATAGCTATGCCATCACAAACAGCGATAGCCGGCACCTCTATCGGCAGGCCACCCGCCTCCAAAACACCCTCACGTGCGGCCTTAGCCACACTGTCAAGGTGCAGATGCCCAGGCACTACCTCACTCTGCGAGTTTACAATACCGATTATCGGCCTTTCAAGGTCGGTTTTGCTTAAACCTAATGCCTTAAATAGGCTACGTTGTGGTGAACGGCCGTCACCTGTCTTTACCGAGTCACTTCTCATTAACTGCTTTCCCCTTTTGATTTCTATCCTCTTTCAAGTGCGGATACTCCGCTTCGTACCACCTGTGTTATCTCAAACGGCTTCATAAGCTCAATAAAAGCATCTACCTTACCGCTATCTCCTGTAAGTTCAAACATAAGGGCCTTATCAGATACATCTATAACATTTGCCCTAAAGATAGATCCGGTAGACATTACCTCATGCCTCCTGCTTATATCACAGCGCACCTTAACAAGTACATATTCCCTAAGTACGGCATTGCCGGAATTTAGGAATACAACACTGCGAACATCAACCTGCTTAGCAAGCTGTTTTTCTATCTGCTCTACCACCTCCGGCTCGCCGGTGACGGTAATTGTCATACGTGAAAGGTTATCGTCCTCTGTAGTTGCTACGGCAAGGCTATCTATATTATAGTCACGCCTTGTGAATAGGCCGGATATTCTGGAAAGCACACCCGGGTGGTTCTCCACAAGCGCCGAAAGCACATATTTCTTTTCCATATTCCCCCCTAATTATCTATATGATGAATCTGTTCGTCAAAACTCTTGCCCGGTGCAACCATAGGAAGAACGTTTACATCCATATCTACCGTTACCTCTACAAGAACAGGGCCTTTTTCCTTAAACGCACTGCATAGTGTGGGCATAACCTCATCATGATGCTCTACCTTAAAAGATTTAGCACCGAACGCCTCGGCAAGCTTTAGGTAATCTATCTGCCTGCCATGTGTAGTAACGCTGTAGCGTTTATTTAATAGTGCTTTCTGCCACTGGCGAACCATGCCGAGAACACCATTGTTTAACAGAACGATTACTATATTACAGTTATGCCTAACGGCTGTCATAAGCTCATTCAGGTTCATGGCAAAACTACCGTCACCGGTAAAGAGTACCAGCTGTTTATCAGGATTGGAAAAGCAACAGCCGATTGCTGCGCCGAGCCCAAATCCCATAGTGCCTAGGCCGCCACTGGATACAAAGGTTCTGGGTTGGCACACCGGATAGTACTGTGCAGCCCACATCTGATGTTGGCCTACATCGGTAACAACAATGTCATCCTCGTTAACAAGTTTGCTTACACACTCTATAACATATTGCGGGGAACATAGCTTATCTTCAAGTTCCGGTTTTGTGTATTTCTTTTTCCAGGTAGCTATCTGCTCTAGCCATCCATCACGCGAGCGGAAGGGTACAAGTTCACACAGCTTTTTTAGAGCTACCTTTACATCGGCCTCAACAGCTATAGTTGCGCTCATGTTTTTATTTATCTCGCTACGGTCAAGATCGATGTGTATTATCTTGGCATTCGGAGCAAATGTCTTCGCATTACAGATAACACGATCGGAAAACCTTGCACCGATTGCAATAAGGAGGTCGGCGGCAAAGACAGTTTTAGAAGATGTTATACTACCATGCATACCGAGCATTCCGATATATTCCGGTTCCGTTGCCGGAAATGCACCCATTCCCATTAGAGATAGAGATACGGGAGAGGATATTCTTTTAGCAAAATCGTAAAGTTCACCCGATGCATCGGCAGAGATTACACCACCACCGGCAAATATTATAGGTTTTTCGGCGGATTTAATCATCTCGGCCGCCTCTGTAATCTGGCTATCGAAGTTAGCACCCACAAAAGGAGCCTCAACATCCGGCTTTGCCGGTGTAAACTCCACCTTAGCCGTGAAAACATCCTTTAGGATATCTATCAACACCGGGCCTTTGCGGCCGCTTGATGCTATCTTAAAGGCTTTACGAATAACATCGGCAAGCTCGTTAATATCCTTAACAACAAAGTTATGTTTAGTAACCGGCATCGTGATACCGAAGATATCTATCTCTTGGAAGGTATCCTTACCTAGCTGAGCCTTAGCCACATTTCCGGTAATGGCAACCATAGGAATAGAGTCCATAAATGCGGTTGCAAGGCCGGTAACAAGGTTGGTAGCACCCGGGCCGGATGTTGCAATGCAGACACCTGTCCTGCCGCTAGAGCGTGCGTAGCCGTCTGCCGCATGGGAAGCGCCCTGCTCGTGAGCCGTAAGAATGTGTTCTATTTTATCGCTATAATCATACAAAGCATCATATAACATAATGACACTTCCGCCGGGATATCCAAAAACGGTGTCTACCGAATTCTCTAGTAAACATTCGCACACAATCTGCGCACCCGTTAATTTCTCCATAGTAAATACCTCCTGATTAACTTTATAGGTAATAATAAGATACCATATTTAGTGCTAAGGTTCAAGTGTTTTACAATAAAAAACAGTAAAAACAGCAACTATTATAATAAATATAGTCGTGTTTTATACTTTAATTTAAGTTTAGGTGATAGTCTATCTTAAAAAATCCTCACACAAAAACAACCTAAAACATAATATATCACAGGTTTACTTTAGGAGGTTATTATGGCTATATTGGATTTTTATCTCGGCGCCGGATCTCCCGGTGGTTTCGCCGGTTACTTTTCGAGACTTTGTGATGTTGAATCAGGCCTAAATACGACACTTATTAAGGCAGGACCGGGGTGCGGTAAATCAGGGCTTATGCGAAAAATATCGCAGAATTTAGTAGACAACGGCCTCATAGTTGAAAATATACATTGCAGCTCCGACCCCGATTCGCTAGATGGGGTAGTGTGTGCAGAAAAGAATTTCGCCATAATTGATGCAACTACACCACATGTAGTAGAGCCTATCTATCCTTGTGCTGTAGAAAAGATACTACCCTTTTTCCACCTACTGGACGACGAGTATCTATTTAGCAACCGTGATGAAATTATTAATCTTTTCGAAAAGAACAGTTGTTTTCATGATAGGGCAACAAGGTATATAACATCTGCCGGCACACTTATGCAGGATAGTATGAGGGTTCTTTCCTTCTGTGTTAATATGGCAAAACTAGATGCATTTTGTAGTAGATTTATCTCTAACCGCCTGAAAACTCACAACCCCGGTAAAGGCAAGGAGCACCAACGTCTGTTATCTGCCGTGACACCCAAAGGTATAGTTTTTTACGGTGATACTATAAAAAAAATCGCAAAAAACATTGTAGTAATCGATGATGACATAGGGTTTATATCTAAACACATTCTCTCTAAAGTTAGATCGGCAGCCCTTGCGATGGGTTATGATATATATAGTTGCTATTGCCCGATGTTTCCCTATGAAAAGCTCGATCACATTATAATACCGTCCTTATCGCTTGCTATAGTGACAAGAAATCGGTATTTGAACTTTGATTATGGTGAGGTAGAGGTAATAAAAAGTAGCCGTTTTATCTTCCCCGAACGGTTAAGGGAAAGAAAAAAACGACTAAAGTTTAATAGATCAATAACGACGGAACTACTTGTGCAGGCACAATCAATGTTAGCTAGTGCAAAAGAGGTACACGACCTTATAGAAGAATACTATATAAAGGCTATGGATTTTTCAGGCATAGATAAACTATATGAAAAGGTGCGATCTCAGCTCTATTCGTAGCCGACACCCTCACAATTTCTACGTTCTGATACAAAGGTAATGGCTCTTGCAAGTGCACCGAATACATCTGCCTTGTATTGAGACTGAAGGTTTGCATATTCAGCAAATATTTCGCCCCTTTTACTTGTTACATAGTATGGGCGAAGCTCGTTTAGTGCCCTTGCACGAATGTCATCCGCACATTTTTCGCACCTGCAAACATTATCGAATTTACCGCTGCTCTCAAGTACATCCGCAAAATAAAAATTTACAAGATGCTCCATATAATTTCTAATCAAATTATTACCTCACCTACATTTATATACTTTATATTATATCTATATCACAGATAATGTCAAGTTAATTATCTTTTTTTGTAAAAAGGTTTTAACAATGTGCGCTGAGATGCCTTTTCGGCCGGTTTCTTTGCAACATAAATAGGCTTTAGCGTCCTATAATCAAGGCCTGTATAAAACATTGCCGTCGATATTGTGCCTGGGGTGGGATAAAAATCCTGCACCTGCTCAGGGTGTAACCGGTTTCTTGTAAGATACCCCGCCATAGACCTTGCATCCTTTAGGGTGCACCCCGGATGGCTACTCATCAGGTATGGAACAAGGTATTGCTCCTTGCCGGCCTTTTTAGAGCGGTTTGCGTATAGTTTCCTAAACCTATCAAATATTGCAACATCCGGCTTACCCATAAACCTTAGTGTCGCAGGCTCTGTATGTTCCGGCGCAACCTTTAGTTGGCCACTAACATGATGTTTTATCAGCTGGTTCATGAAATCCGGATTGGGGTCGGCTAAAAGATAGTCGTATCTTATTCCGCTTCGTACAAACACCTTTTTAACCTTAGGCAAGGCTACTATCTCGGATAATAGCAATGCATAATCGCTATGATCTGCTATAAGTTGAGGGCAGATTTTAGGGAATAGGCACTGCCTATCTTTACATACGCCATGCTTTAGCTGTTTTTTACATGCCGCCTGCCTAAAATTAGCGGTAGGCCCTCCCACATCATGGATGTACCCTTTAAAGTTTGGCATCTCGGTTATCTGCCTTGCTTCCTTTAAAACACTCTCATGGCTACGGGAGGTTACCCTCCTGCCCTGATGCATAGTAAGGGCGCAAAAATTACATCCGCCAAAACATCCACGGTTATGAATTATAGAGAACTGGACCTCCTCTATAGCATCTACCCCACCCATCGATTTATATATAGGATGCACCTTTCGGGTAAAAGGTAGGTTATAAATTTCGTCTAGCTCTTTTGTGTTAAGTGGCTCTGCCGGAATGTTCTGCACAAGCGTTCCAAATTTTTGTTTTTGCACTAATGGTATTGCATTTAATGCATCGGTATTTTGTTGCTGTACTATAGCCGCCTTCATATACGCCTCGCCCTCTGAGGAAACCTTTTCGAGGGAGGCAATATGTGTTGCACCTTTAGGTGGTTCTACACCATTTTTTTGCATATAGCAGCTACCGGCAATATCGTGCATCTGTTCGATCGTTTGCCTTGCGGCGAAGCGTTTGCCAATCTCGGTTATTGAACGCTCTCCCATCCCATAAAGCAACAGGTCAGCACCGGATTCCTCGAGCACGCTCGGCATCACCTTATCAGCCCAATAATCATAGTGGGCAAATCTTCTAAGGCTTGCCTCTAAACCGCCTATAATAACAGGCACATCCGGATAGGCCTTCTTCGCAAGCTTTGAATAGATGGTAACCGCCCTATCCGGCCTTAGCCCAGCCTTTTGACCCGGTGAATATATATCCTTACTGCGCCGTTTTTTCGCTGCGGTATAATGGCACACCATGCTATCAATATTCCCACTACTTATTAAAAATGCATGCCGTGGGCGACGAAACTTCTTAAAATCTTCCTCGTTTTTGAAGTTCGGCTGGGCAAGTATTGCAACGGTAAACCCCATACCTTCCAACAGGCGGCTTATTATTGCCGCACCAAAGCTGGGGTGATCCACATATGCATCCCCTGTCACATAGACAAAATCGGCATAATGCTTGCCCTCTGCCTGTAGTTCTTCAAAACTGATCGGTAAAAAACCATCCATTAATTCGACAACTTTCTTTCAAGCAGCTGTTCTCTGCTAACAAGTACGGTGCGTGGTTTCGCACCTTCGTACTTGCCAATAAAGCCCGCAGCCTCCAGCTCATCCATAATTCTTGCAGCCCTTGCATATCCAAGTTTCAGCCGGCGTTGCAGTAACGAGGTAGAGGCCATACCGGCATCTGCCACCGCCTCTGCGGCATCCCAAAACATTACATCAACATCTGTACCCGAGGCATCTCCACCGCTGTTC
>CAYJOX010000098.1:0-6520 GCA_964371915.1 uncultured Oscillospiraceae bacterium | reverse complement strand
TTAGATTTGATTGTGCCTGTGAACAGTACAGAGCGTTGAGAGACATATCCTATTAACGAGTTAAGTGCGTTTTTAGTGTATTTTTTTACATTTAATCCGTTTACTAAAATTTCCCCCTCGCTCACATCGTAAAACCTTGGCAGTAGGTTAATAACCGTACTTTTACCACAACCTGTTGAGCCTATAAATGCTACCATTTCGCCTTTGCTTGCAGTAAAGCTTAAGTTTTTTAGCAGATAATCCTCTGCCGCCGGATACTTAAAGCTAACGTTTTTAAACTCTATTTCGCCGTTTTTGCCGTCTACACCTTTAACGGCTTCACCCTCTACAATACTGTCTTTTGTATCAAGAACCTCATTAATACGTCTTGCAGAGACACTTGCCCTTGGTAAAAGCATAAACACCATAACAAGCATCATAAACGACATAATAACCTGCATTGCATAGGAGGAGAACACAATCATATCGGAAAAAAGTTTTATCTTATCAGCCCCTAATGCCTCGTTAATCAGGCTAGCACCCACTAGATAAACGGCTAAAACTAAGCCACTACTTACCATCTGTATACTCGGCATTAGAAACGACATTGTTTTTGATGTAAACAGGTTTGTATCGGTGAGCTCCTCGTTAGCTTTCTCGAATTTTTTTGCTTGGTATCCCTCTGCATTATAGGCCCTTACAACATTTAGCCCGTCTAAACTCTCCTTCGCTACCTTATTGATATTGTCTGTTAGGGTTTGTAGTTTTTTAAACTTTGGAATTGCAAGCGAAAGACAGATGCTAACAATAAGAAGCAACACCAGAACAGCCACCCCTGTAACAATAGTCCACGAATCGTTTTTGCCGGCTATTTTTACTATTGCCCAAACCGCGGTAATGGGGGCTTTTACAAGCATCTGCATACCCATTACAATAAGAAGTTGAACCTGTGTTATATCGTTTGTTGTTCTTGTAATCAAGCTTGAGGTTGAAAAAGAATTTACCTCCTTCATTGAGAAGCCCATTACCCTCCTAAACATTTTCGACCTTGTAACAAACGAAAAATTAGAGGCAATATCGGCTGCAATTACGGCTACTGCTATGGATAGTGCCAAGCTGCCCACAGCACACAGCACCATATTAAAACCCGCAGAGTATATGTCGCTCATCAAACTGCCCTCTGTTTGCACAAGCATCGTTATCTCGGACATATAATCGGGCAGGGCAAGGTCCAGATACACCTGCGCACATGTAAGTATAATCACAAACCCAGCTAAAAAATACTCTCTTATCGATAAATTCTTTATTAGCTTAAACATTATATTCCTCCAAACTTATAGGTACATTTTCACCTAAAATAGCTTTTAACTTGCCTAGCTTAGTAAACATGCTCTCAAGCTCTTCTAATCCAAACTCATCTATTATTTTGCCCATAGTTTCATACATATTTTCTTTTAGTTTATCTGCAAGGGCCACCCCTTTTTCGCTAAGTTTTAGTATTTTAGCCCTCGTGTCTACCTCTGATGTTGTTTTAACAACCAACCCCTTTTTCTCTAGCCTTTTAATCAATACAGCCATTCTCGCAGAGCTTATCTTTATGTGTTTGCATAAATCTGCCGAGGTAAGCTCTTTATCCGCCTCATACAACAGCTTAACAACTGCAAACGCACCTATTTCGCCCCTATTCACCGCATCAAATATTTTTTGTGGTCTATTATTATGAAATAGTTCAAGTGCGTAAAGCACCTCTTCTTTTTTTGCCATTTTAATAACGTTCCTTTCTCTATGACATACATTAGCTAACTCAGTTAGCAGTATAGCATGGCTAACTGGGTTAGTCAATGCAGTTAACATAATTTTCACAAATTATTTTTTGATACCCAGCTTGTTATTGACTTCTATGGGAAACATGGTATACGCTCAAAAGCAGCCGCAGAGGTGCTTAGGCTTGCACAATCAACCATTGTACCTTGAGAGGAAAGGGCAGTTTTTATAAATCTACTCGAAAAGATAAAAACAAAAACTAATGCCCTGTTCTATGCAGAGCATTAGTTTTTGCTATTATTAATAAGGCTTATACCGTGAGCTAAAGTGCAAACAGATGAAAGGACGGCTCACGCAGATATCTTAGCGACCAGGGCGATTGCTCGGGCGCTGATTACCACCTGGCTCCATGCTTAAAACATCCAGCGGGCTTCCATTTTCATCGGTTATTGTGCCACCTGAGATACTGTATACTCCACCTACATCAAGTGCGCCATCACCACCGGAATAGATGGAGTTGGCCTCTATAACAATATTGCCTCCCTCGATTGTCAGGTCTCCGTTTGAATCTATCCCATCGCCTTGGCATATTAAATATATGGTTCCACCGGCAATGGTTATCTGCCCATCATCTGCAGATGCATTAATTGCATCATCCAACACATTTATATTTATATCTCCATCGTTAATTGTTATGGATGAACCCTCTACACCCTCATAGGCGTTTTCTACCGTTAGATTAACATTGTTTATTATAAGATTAAAATCCGCATGTAGGGCGTCATCTCCTGAGTTAATGGAAAAATCTCCACCATTTATCGTAAGGCTGTTGTTTGCATGGATAGCATCTTCGTAGGATGATATGATAAATTCTCCCGCACTAATAATTATATCATTACCCTTAACACCCTTCATGCTATCCTCAAGCAGGTCGGTTGGCTGAACTATATCTCCCGAACCCTCACCCCTGGTGATTTCGTTTAAAACCTCAACATAGCCACCACCTGAATAAAGGTTGAACACACCGCCATCTATCTGCAAAATCTGTTCTGCACTAATTGCATCGTTCTGTGCTACAATATCATAGTTACCATCTGTAATAATTATATTCCCTCTATCTAGATCGGCATCATTAGATGATTTTAGGCCATCTTTACCACACTCAATTGTTATGGTTGAGCTACTGATAGCAAGGAGATCTTTGCCGACAATTCCATCTTCGACAGAGTTCACCGTGATATTACTGCCCTCTATTATTAGGTCATCTCTGCTGTTAATACCATCCTGATAAAGGGTGTTGACAACAAGTGTACCATCACCGATTATTGCGGTATCCGCAGCAGAATAAACGGCAGAAGAAGGAAATTCGCTATCCGCGGTGATTATGGCCCCCTGTGTTACGGTGTTTTCACCCATAAGCACTAAAACTACATCCTTTGCCTCAATAATATTTATCGGTGTACCGGTTTCGGTTTCGATATTTGCATTGTTTAACACAAGATACACCACACCTTCATCGGTATCTTTATTAACATTAACAACTATTTCGTTGTAGCTACCGCTAAACTCATACACACCGCTTTGTGATATGAATACCTCTTGCTCCTCCATAATTACTGCATCGCTAAAATCCTCGGTAAAATCATTAGAGGGATAGCTAAGCAGTGTTATAACATCATCGGCAGATTGAGTTTTGTCACTATCATTATTCTGCTCTACTTCCTGCTGGTTCGATATGGCACCATCTGCTACCACAGTTTCATTACATGAAGATAGTGAAAACACAGCTGTTATTAAAAAAATTACAAAAATTGCTTTCATCGAAATATTCTCCTTATTTAAATTTTCTTAAATATACGATTCGTGGCATAGCATATAATGCTACCCATTATTAAAACAACCCCTATAATAAAAAGGATGTTTTCGTATATTGAAGATGTTCCCGCTATCTCAAAAACCCCTCGTAAAACCGAGCTTAAAACAAGTGCAACAACACCTGTATGGTAAAAATGAGATTCTAAAAAACCTTGTGGTTTGTGGCGTGAAAATAGCATTTCCAGAAACCCTGTGCTCACCCCCAATATCAATGGGTACACAAACAAAAAAGTCATGTGAGGCGAGCTTATCCCGTGTGAAAATTGCGAATAGATAAAGGCAACTACGGCACAAACTACCGTAACTATAATATAGGGAACAACGCGTTTTTGTAGATAGTATCTTCTAACCTCCTGCCTATTCTGCAATGTAGACAATATCGCTCACGCTCCTTTCCTTAAAACTTTTTCCGTTTGTGGTTGGGTTGTTTACAACCTCCCCCATAAACACCATCGTTGCAGAGCCGCCTCCGTCTAGGTTATAACCCTCTACACAACCGTAAGAGCTTAGAACGGTTGCTATCTCCACAAGGGAAAGGCCGCTACTCTGTGTTGTTCTGCCATCGGCAACCAGAAAAATATAATGGTTGGGTGAGATCATTCCTATCGCTGTTCTGGGGTTACTCGGGTCTTCTCTGTCTACCTGGCTGCTTTCATCAACGAGAATCACCCCATCGCTAATCAATCCCGGCCCAAAAGAGTATATCTGCTGTGCACCCTGCGCCACTAGTTCGGCTGCAGTAATATCTGCCTCCTCTATAACATCCATGCTTCCGTCTTCAAAAATTACTAGGTCCTCGTTACCTCCATCCATTCCAACCTCCCGATAAAGCTGGCCGTTACGTAAAACATAGCCGTTATCTCGAAAACCGTAGAAATCTCCGTTAACTGCAAGAATAGCATCGTTTGCCTGTGCAATTTCTGAGGTTGTCTGTTTTAGGTTATTGCCAAAGGCATCATAGGCAAGGCCTGATTGCAGCTGGTCGCTTTCTGCTATCTTTACCTGTGCAATATAAATATCGGTGTCGTATTCACGTATTGTAGATATTGTTATTTCAATATCATCGCTCATATAGCTGTTTTGTGTTATGACAGGATCGGAAGGTTCTTCTAGTTGCTGTGCAGCTTCGCTTAAAGGTGTGCTTGCACCCGCCTCCGGCTCTATCGATGTCTGTTCCTGTGTTTGTGGGTTACTCTCAATCGCCACAACATTTTGTGGAATAATAAAACGGTTTAGCAGTGCAAACCCCATATAAAAAATAAAAAATACTGTTGCAGATATTTTCCATATCCTTGATGCGAATTGTATCGACATATTGTTTTTAAAAACCCAATTTTTTTGCATTTTATAGCTGAATAAAAACAGCCCTCCGTCTATGATAATTTTAGCAATTACCGGGCTTTGTAATAAGGATGAAAGAACTGTAGTTCCTATGGCACTTGCAGCCATTATTACAAAGAACAGTATGAGATATCTAAAAGATTGTTTTAAGGTTCTGCCGTATGAGGCAAACACCAATTTCTTGTTAAACGAAAAGTTAATAGCTCCTGATATTATCCTTGCTAAAATAGAAGCAAGTGATATATTCCCCAATGCTCCAAAAGGTAAAATCATTGTAAAAAAATAAAAAAGAGAAATATCAACTACCGATCCGATTGAAGAGCTTGCAATAAACTTAATTAATCTGAAATGGACCCGCAAGGCATCACGAACACACCGAAAATGTGATGATGCGTTGTTGTTAATGTATACCGTTGTTATCGGAACGCTTAGAATAGGCGTTTCGGCTGATGCCTCCTGTAAAAAATTATATTCATATTCATACCTCGATCCCTCAACCTCTAGCGCAAGCCGAATATTATTTGCCGGTATTCCTCGCAAACCCGTCTGCGTATCATTGCAACTAATACCGGTACTTAGCCTAAATAGCAGGGCAGAAATTTTGTTACCGAGATAGCTTTTTATCGGCACATTTCCCGATTTAAAATCGCGCGCTCCGAGTATTAGTGTTTTTGGGTGTAGCTGCATAGCGTTGGCAACCTTTATAATATCCACAACCAGATGTTGCCCGTCTGCATCGGCGGTTATACACTCTACCATTTTGCCATACAGCTGAATCGCCGACGTTATTCCGGTTTTAAGCGCTGAGCCTTTGCCTTTGTTTTCCTTATGCTCTACCAGATAACAACCTGTGTTTTTAATGTTATCAAAAATTTGTTTATAGCAACTTTCACTGCCATCGTTTATAACTATTATTCTATTAAATCCATTTTTTTGCAGATCATCTATAAAGCTTATAAGTTCCGGCGGTGGTCTGTATGCGGGTATAATTACTACCTGCGTTCGTTCCATACAAGCCCCCTTTTCGGCCTTAGAGCACATTCGCAAACATTTCCTGTTTGGTGATAATAATTTCTAAATTTCCATTTCTTGTTCGCAGCTCATCGATAAATTCTTTTTCGCTTGCTGCATTTATCAGTTCTATTTCATAGCTTAGCTTAAACATGCTTCCCATATTCGTGGTTTTAGAGGTTACTAAATTCACCTTTTCGGTGTATTTTTCAAAAAGATCGTCAAAAACATTAAAGTAGTTTAAATTCTCCGGTATGGTTATATGCAATGTTCGGCTGTTACTTTTTTGCTCGCCAAAGTTTGTCATATTAAGTAAAAGTGCAAACAGGCAGGCAATAGCTGCAAATAGCACAGCGAACCCTATATAGCCCATGCCAATGGTAAGCCCTGTACACATGGCAGTAAAAATTGCACCAATCTCCTTTGCGGTACCGGGTACGGATCGAAAGCGTACAAGGCTAAATGCGCCTGCCACTGCAACACCTGCTCCAATATTTCCGTTAACCATAATGATTACCATTGCGACTGCAAGCGGTAAAAGTGCGAGTGT
>CAYJOX010000097.1:0-6530 GCA_964371915.1 uncultured Oscillospiraceae bacterium | reverse complement strand
GCAACTGCGCCGGCAATTAGCTTAACTGCACGGATAGCATCGTCGTTTCCGGGGATTACATAGTCAATCTCATCCGGGTCACAGTTTGTATCAACTATAGCTACAATCGGGATACCAAGCTTGCGAGCTTCCGCTACGGCGATATGCTCCTTCTTGCTGTCAACTATAAATAGTGCAGACGGTAGGCGATCCATCTTTTTAACACCGCCAAGGAATTTTTCAAGCTTGCTAATCTCTAGCTGAAGTTTAATAACCTCTTTTTTCGGTAGTAGTTCGAATGTTCCTTCTGTCTCCATTCTGCGAAGCTGCTCAAGGCGATCGATACGGTGGCGAATTGTCCTAAAGTTTGTTAGCATACCGCCAAGCCAGCGTGCGTTCACAAAATGCATTCCGCAGCGCTCTGCCTCCTCACGGATGCTATCGCCTGCCTGCTTTTTTGTACCTACGAACAGGATACTTCCGCCATCCTGTGCAGTGTCACGGATAAAGCCTAGGGCTGTATCAAGCAGTTTAACAGTTTTGGATAGATCTACAATGTAGATTCCGTTACGTGCACCAAAGATATATTTTTTCATCTTTGGGTTCCAGCGGCGTGTCTGATGTCCGAAGTGTACACCCGCCTCTAGTAGTTGTTTCATTGAAATTGTTGGCATTTTTCTATTTCCTTTCGTTCTTCTCGATATAGCGATGACTGTACAAAACAGCACAAAAGAACCACTATATCTACGTATTGCGCCAAAAGCTTAAATTTGTCGCCCGATTATTATACCATAGTATGCATAGTTTTGCAAGTAGTTTTAAAATATTTACAATAAACTTTATCTTGTAAAACATTTACCCACATGATAAAATATCCCTATATTAATTTACTTAAGAGGGCAAGGGATGATAGGCTTTATTAAAAGATATTTTATAGCATTTTTAGTTGTTGCGGCATGTTCTGTTCTACTGATATGCCTTCTGCTCTTTCTATTAGGATATAGGCTTACCCTAATAGGTGATGTTTCTGTGCACGGTATTTCCACTATAAACACCGTGGCATCCTGGGTTGTTCCTACCATTCTATCCATCACCGCCATAGTAATATCTATCGAGACTGCAAAACACCAAAACAGAATTGCACTTTTTGAGAAAAGGCATGAGCTTTATAATTTGTTTATATTACTGGAACCGGTAGTACAGACTATCGAAAATCATCTCACGGACGGCTATGAACATAGCGAAGAAAACCACATCGAACTAGTTAAAAAGATAAAAAGCCACCTTGTTTTACTTGGTATCCCCTGTGAGGGGTTAGAGCCGGATGCCGTCTTCCCATTTATCATACAAAGAATGGGCACGGGGTATCTGCTCTTTAAAAGGATAGAGGATAAGCAGCTATCAGATTTAGTGGAAGCTTTTAGTAATATATGTGAGGCATCGATTAAGAATAATCTTAGCGCAGAGTGCCTAGATAGCTGGCAGCACAGCTACACCCTGTTTGTTGAAAAAAACATCACTGTTATGAGAGCTGAGTTACATCTATAAAACAGTTAAAGCCACACCCATCTAGTAGGGGCGTGGCTTTAGTTTTTCCTATATTCTGTGGTTAGGGTGTTTCAAGTATATAAACATTAACCGTTCTAACCCCGTTTATTGCACTCTCGGTATAGGTTTCGTAGAAAAGATCTACCACTGCATGGCCCTCCATCATGGCGGTACCTGTATCGGTTGCTATTGCATAACCGTATACAAAGCTATCCTCCTCGGCCGTGGCTATATATAGTAGGCTACCATAGGGAATGACATTAGGGTTAACGGCACAACTCCCATAAAAAGGGCCAATTCCGGAGGACCCTCGCCCTGTGGCGGAGTAATATCCGGTTGCTCTACCGGCCGGCAGTACCGAGATATAGCTCTCAGGCACACCATCGACTATCGGGTAGTTTGCAAAGTTTGGTGCACGTTCTAACATCTCCTCGGTGTTAGATACCGGAACGGGGGCGTATACCAGCTGAACCTCGGTTATCGGCTCGCTCACAAACTCCTCTTCTATAAGTACAGATTCAACCTGTTCACCATTTACAAACCTGTTCTCATAGGTTAGTGTTCCCTCTCCGTCTACACCCTCCTGCAATATCACAACATCGTCTGCACGGCGGTTCATCAGTGAGGATTCACGCACATAAACCTCGAAAGGAATAGTATCGGTAACCTCTTCCTGCTCGTAGTGTACTCTAAACAGCTCAATAACATCGGTGTCAACTACAGTGCTATTAAATTCGGGCTCGGCATAGTCGTGTTCTGTAACTTCTATACCCTGCCTCTCTATAATTTCCAAAACGCTCATCTCATGTATGTATGCCGTCTGTGTTTCACCGTCGGCAGTAATCTCCACAGGAAAACTGTAGTCAACCATTACATGTTCAAGCGTCATCCCCTCACCAGGGGTATGGGTCAGAACCTCCTCCCCCTCCTTGTCAAACCCTGCCGCCTGTGCAGCAGATGCAGGGGTAAAAAAGTATTCCATAACAAGTGCGTTACGGCCATCCTCATCGGTTAAAAGAGCTATGTTAAGCGGATAGACAAGTAGAAAAATAGAGGCTATTAACGCCGGTATAAAACAACACAATGCCCAAAAGCGAGGCGGAACAGCCGCAACTGCTCGCCTCACCTTCTCTTTTTTTCTTAAATACCAACAGGTCATTAAGTTTCTCGTTATTAACGCTTACTAAACTGCGGTGCACGCCTTGCAGCCTTAAGGCCGTATTTCTTACGCTCCTTCATACGTGGATCACGTGTTAGGAAGCCGGCTTTCTTAAGTGCGGGGCGTAGGCTCTCGTCTGCCTGTAGTAGTGCACGGGAAAGGCCGTGACGTATTGCGCCTGCCTGGCCGGATACACCGCCACCTGCAACGGTTACCTTAATATCGTAGTTGTTTGCAAGGCCGGTTAAAACTAACGGTTGGCGAACTATCAGCTTTAATGTTTCAAGGCCAAAGAAATCGTCGATATCGCGGTTGTTTATCTGGATTTTACCCTCGCCGCTGTAGATACGTACACGGGCTACACTGCTTTTGCGGCGGCCGGTACCGTAAAAATATGCTTTTGTCTCATACATAATTCTTCACCTCTCCTTTATAAGCTGATTGCTTCGGGTTTTTGTGCGGCATTGTCATGCTCGCCGGCCTTATATACCCTTAGGCGGCGAAGGGAATTTGCGCCAAGTGTGTTTGAAGGCAACATACCCTTTACGGCAACATACATAGCCTTGTCCGAACGCTCAGCCATTAAGGTTTTGTACTGTACCTCTTTTAGGCCACCTACCCAGCCAGAGTGGCGACGGTAGTATTTTTGTGTAAGTTTGTTTCCGGTAAGAACTGCTTTATCACAGTTTACAATAACTACAAAATCACCACAGTCTACTGATGGTGTAAATGTAACCTTATGTTTGCCCCTTAAAAGCATTGCGGCTTTAGCTGCAACACGTCCTAGAGGTTTACCCTCGGCATCTATTAAATACCAACGGCGCTGTACCTCGCCCGGTTTTGCAAGAAACGTTTTCATTGCTTTCTCCTATCATCAGTTTTGTTTGCCTACCTATTATAGTATATGAATTTCTTTCTGTCAATAAAAAAGTTGCTATTTTTTTACCCACAAGGTATTTATCTTTAATTTTTACGTATTTTCTTTAGTTTTCGTTGTATTTCGTTCTTGGCAAATTACATTGATTGCTGATATAATTGCTACACTAAAGGAGGTGTAGCACCATAAAAAGACTAGAAGGGCTTGCCCGCAAGGCTATACAACAGTACAGGATGATAGATACCGGCGATAGGGTTGCCGTAGGTGTATCGGGAGGAAAGGACAGTGTTGCGCTAGTTGCGGCACTATCAAAGCTGCGAAGATACTGTAACACACCGTTCGAGCTTTTTGCCGTGACGATAGACCCACGCTTTGGCGGCAAGGAGACAGACTACTCACCTCTCACCGAATATCTTAAAAATATAGATGTAGAACATCATATAGTGCCTAGCGATATAGGGGAGATTGTTTTTGATATTCGCAAGGAAAAACACCCATGTTCACTATGTGCCGTTTTACGGCGCGGGGCACTGCATAGCGAGGCGCAGCGCCTTAACTGTAACAAGATTGCACTCGGCCATCATCTTGACGATGCAATAGAAACTTTTTACATGAACCTTTTTACAGAGGGTAGAATTGATTGTTTCTCTCCAAAAAGTTACCTTTCGAGGCGTGATCTTTGGATGATTAGGCCCTTTATACTGGTGCCCGAGGCAGAGGTTATAAAGGCTACAAGAACTGCCAGCTTTCCTATAGTTAAGAGTAGTTGCCCTGTAGATGGAACAACAAACCGCCAAACAGCAAAGGAGTTTGTCGGCAGTAGGGCGCATGACGACCCTGCATTTAGGCAAAAGATGTTAAAGGCTTTAACGAGCTCTAGCATAGGCGGTTGGAAGACAGAAAAATTATAAAAAATATGTACAATAAAAGCTGTAAATTTTAGGTTAAATGATTAGTCTAAATTCCTTGACAACTACAAAAAAAAGGATTATTATTAGTTTATAATATATAAAAACTTGGAGATTGTATGGCTATTAATATTAATTTAAAATATCTCGATGGTTTTGTAACGGAGAATGAATTTAAACTTATCGAGCCCTCTGTAAAGGCCGCCCATGATGCACTACATGCAAAAAATGGGGCGGGCAATGATTTTTTAGGCTGGATGGATCTCCCAAAGAGCTACGACAAAGAGGAGTTTGCAAGGATTAAGGCCGCTGCCCAGCGCATAAAAGATGATAGCGATGTGCTGGTAGTTATCGGCATAGGCGGAAGTTATCTCGGCTCCCGTGCTGTTATCGAAGCAATGAACTCAACCCTTTTCAATGATGTTTCAGACGGCATAAAAATTTATTTTGCCGGCCAAAACATTAGCGGTTCCCACCTAGACAGCATAGTTAAGCTTTGCGAAGGCAAGCGAGTCTCGGTTAATGTAATTTCTAAATCCGGCACAACAACCGAACCCGCACTTGCATTTAGGGTATTTAAAAAGCTACTGGAAGATCGCTATGGCAAGGATGGTGCAAAGGCACGAATATATGCAACCACCGATGCCGCAAGAGGAACACTAAAAACCCTTGCCGACAAGGAAGGCTATGAAAGCTTTGTTATTGCCGACGATGTAGGCGGCCGTTACTCAGTACTTACTGCGGTAGGCCTACTGCCGATAGCCGTTGCCGGTATAGATATTGATGCCATGATGTCCGGTGCTGCCGATGCATACGATCGCTTTTCTAGCTGCTGTGATGATAACGATTGCTACCGATATGCTGCTGCAAGGAATCTACTTCTTCGCCGTGGCAAAACAACCGAGCTTATGGCCTGCTACGAACCTGACTTCATGATGATGAACGAGTGGTATAAGCAGCTGTTTGGCGAGAGCGAAGGTAAGGATGGCAAAGGAATTATGCCTACATCCGTTATCTTTTCTACCGACCTTCATTCTATGGGGCAGTATGTACAGGATGGTGCAAGAATATTGTTTGAGACTGTTGTCGATTTCAAAACCCCTAAAGGTGATTTTTTCATAGAGGAGGATGCCGATAACGCAGACGGGCTTAACTTCCTATCAGGGCAGAACCTATCGGTCGTTAACCGCCGTGCAATGGAGGGCACTATCCTCGCACATACCGATGGCGGCGTTCCGATTATGGTATTAGAGGCCGATGCAATGGACGCCTACAACATAGGCTACATGATATATTTCTTTGAAAAGGCCTGTGCTATATCCGGCTATCTTCTGGGCGTAAACCCATTTGACCAACCCGGTGTAGAAAGCTACAAAAAGAATATGTTTGCACTACTCGGCAAGCCGGGTTTTGAGGAAGAGCGCAAAGCACTTAGTGCAAGGCTTGCGAAATAATTAGTTTCCCGATATGCTGTAGAGCATATATTAACAGTAAATAAAAGAAACGGAGTGATTACAATGGTAAGTATAATTGTAGGTGGTAAAGGTAGCGGAAAAACAAAGAAGATGATTGATATTATCAACTCTTCTGCGGCAGGTTCGGCAGGTAACCTTGTCTGTATAGAACATTCGATGAAGTTAACTTATGATGTTCACCACGATGTACGCCTTATTGATATGGTAGAATATAGCATCGAAAATTCAGACATGCTGTTTGGTTTTATTTCCGGTATCCTCGCAGGCAACTACGACATTGTGGAGATCTATATAGACGGAATTTTAAAGGTTCTTGATAAAGATATTCAGGCATTAGAAGTGCTACTAAAGAAATTTGATACACTTACCGGTGATAATGTTAAGCTGATAGTTACAGTTTCGGTAGACGAGAATGAGCTAACAGACGAGATAAAGAAATATCCGGCAATCGGATAGAACAGTAGTTTAGCGGCGTGCAGAGCAGAAATAATTATTAATTTTTAAAAAACACTTGACAAATCTACAATATTTTTATATAATTACTTTTGCTGCATTTTTAATTTTGAAGTTAGGAGATATACTAT
>CAYJOX010000096.1:2185-6556 GCA_964371915.1 uncultured Oscillospiraceae bacterium | reverse complement strand
CTCTGCCGTGGGCACTAGGTAGTAATCCAGCCCCTCCAGCTTAAAGGCATCGTCCTTAAATTTTGGTAGCTGGCCTGTGCCTGTCATGCTATCTGCATTTACGATAAAGGGCGGCAGTATCTCGGTATAGCCGTGGTTTTGGGTGTGCATATCGAGATAAAGGTTTATTATGGAACGCTCTAGCGTCGCACCAAGCCCCTTATAGAAATGAAACCTTGCACCGGTAACCTTTGCGGCACGCTCCGGATCTAGTATGCCAAGGTTTTTGCCTATCTCCCAGTGTGGTAACGGCTCGTACTCAAACTTTCTCGGCTCGCCGTATTTCTTTACCTCTACATTATCTGCCGCATCCTTACCTATCGGCACACTCTCGTGCGGGGTATTGGGTATGGATAGCAGCAGCTGTTTCTGCTCTGCCTCGAGGGTCGATATCTCGCCATCGTTTGCCTTAATTGTGGCTGATAGGCTTTTTAGCTCGGCAAACAGCTCGGCGCAATCCTCCCCTGCCTTTTGTTTTTGCGGTATAAGTTTAGAGTTTTTGTTCTGCCGTGCCTTTAGGTTATCGTTTTCCGATGCAAGGCGGCGGCGGCTTTCATCTATTATAAGTAGCCTGTCTATCTCTGCCGTGTAATCCTTCCCCCTTGTTGCAAGAGAATTCTTTATTGCCTGTGCATCCTCTCTAATTCTTTTAATATCTAACATCCTATTTCCCTTCCTTTTATTCCACCGTTATCTGCCCCAGCCTATTAGCAAAGCTTTTAAGCTGTTCGTCGCTGTAAAAATTAACCTCTATCCTGCCCTTACCGTTTTTATAGTTTATCTTAACCTCGGTTCCCAGCACCTCCTGTAGTGCTATCTCCACCTCGGCCGCAATGGTTGGCCTTAGCTTTAACTTTTGCTGTGAGCCGCCCGGTTTTTTCCCTATCTTGCGGCATAATGTTTCTGTCTGCCGTACATTTATATCCTCCGATATTACCGTTTTAGCCACGCTTAGCTGTAGCTCGGTATCGCTAAGGGTTAAAAGCGCCTTTCCGTGGCCGGTGGTTATCTTGCCAAGGCGTATAAACTCCACCACCTCGGGGTGTAGGCTTAAAAGCCTCATCGCATTTGCTATGGCGGGGCGGCTTTTTCCTACACGCTGTGCCGCCTGCTCCTGTGTAAGGCCAAAGCTCTCTATCAGCCGTACAAAACCCTCTGCCTCCTCTATGGCATTAAGGTCGGCACGCTGTAGGTTTTCTACAAGCGCAATTTCCATGGCCGTCTGCTCACTTGCCTCCAGTACAATTGCCGGAATTTCCTTAAGCCCTGCCTTCATTGCGGCACGCCAGCGGCGCTCCCCTGCTATTATCTTGTAGCCATCTATCCCTACCGGCCTTACTATAATAGGCTGTAGCAGGCCATGCTGTGAGATACTCTCCGATAGCTCCGATAGTTCCTTTTCGTCGAAATGCTTTCTCGGTTGCCCTTTTTCCGGCTCTATTAAACCTATCTTTATGGTTTCCTTAACGCCACTTTTTTCCTGCCTTACATCCTGAAAAAGTGAATCAAGCCCTTTTCCTAGGCCGCCTTTTTTCGCCATCTATCCCCCTATGTATTTTTGGTTATAAATTTCGGTTTAAACCCCGATACCAAAAATAGTGTAACAATATATAGTTCATCTTATGCCGATAACCGTTTTCTTATTACAGCTACCCGTTAGCCTTTAAAAACTCCTCGGTAAACTGCATATATGCCGCGCAACCTTTTGAAGATGGATCGTAGGCCTGTATAGGCTGGCCATAGCTCGGCGCCTCCGAAAGCCTTACGTTACGTGGAATCGTTGTCTTGTACACCTTTGTTTTAAAGAACTTTTTAAGCTCCTGTGCAACCTGTAGTGTTAGGTTTAACCGCCCATCATACATTGTCATGAGAACGCCCTCGATATCTATGTGGCTGTTGTACATCGATTTCACCTTACGCACCGTAGACATTAGCTCCGAAAGCCCCTCGAGAGCTAAGAACTCACACTGCATAGGAATTATCAGCGTATCTGCCGCACATAGGCCATTTAATGTAAGCAGATCTAGCGATGGCGGGCAATCTATAAGTATATAATCATACTTCTCACGCACCTTCATAAGTGCAGTGCGTAACCTTGATTCCCTGTTATCTAGCGAAACCAGCTCTATTCCGGCGCCGGAAAGCTCTATGTTCGCCGGTATAATGCTTAGCCTAAAGGCTGTTTCTACTATTGATTTTTCTACCTCTGCCGGGTTTATAAGGCAGCTGTAGGTGCCGTTTTGTATCTCCGCCTTGCGAACCCCCACCGCACCGGTTGTGTTACCTTGCGGGTCTAGGTCTACAATTAGTACCCTTTTCCCCTTAATGCCAAGCCCACAGCCAAGGTTTACGGCGGTTGTCGTCTTGCCAACCCCACCCTTTTGGTTTGTTATCGTAATTATCTTTGCCATATTATAAACAGTCCTTTTTATTATTTAACGGCCCTTGTTGCTATAAATGTAGGTATTCCGAGGTTATGCAGGTGCCCCTGCCCGTTTGTATCCTCAAAGATATCGGTTAGGGTAAAGCCGGCTTTAAGCTGGCAACCTATCTGTTCCTGCATCGTGTGTGAAAACTGTATTCCGTCATTAATTTTTAACGCTTTATCGTAAAGCTCTTTATCCTTTAGCGGGTTGTAGGGCAGGCTTTGCACTATTTTACTTTCATCCTCTATATCTACTATATAGTTAATGCCGTTATCCATGCCGGCCAGTAGTATTCCGCCCTTTTTCAGCACACGGTAACACTCGTTGAACACATGGCCTACATCCTCTACATAGCAGTTAGAGACAGGGTGAAATATTATATCGAAGCTCTCATCCTCGAAGGGCAACCTCTTGGTCATATCGCCCCTTATTATTTCTATATTATAGCCCTCTCGCTGCGCTACCTCCTGCTCCCTCTCTAGCTGGCTTTTAGAGTAATCTAGAACGGTGCACTGCGCACCTGCCGCCGCAAAGATAGGCATCTGCTGGCCGCCACCGCTTGCAAGCCCTAAAAGTTTTGCACCCTTAAGCTCACAAAACCACTCTCTCGGCACCGCCTTTGTGGGTGTTAAAACAACCTCCCAGCTACCGGATAGCGCCGCTACATATGCTTCGTGGCTTATGCTTTGCCCCCACTCCCAGCCGTTTTTATTCCAGCCATCTATAGTATTAGCGTTAATATCGGTATAGCCCATCTCACCCTCTTTAAAATATGTTTTTCCATTCTAACACATATTTTTTATTTTGAAAAGGGCAGCTTGCTATTACAGCTATATCTGCAAACGCTATATTTTGAATGTTCCACGTGGAACATCTTTAAACATTTTTTGTTTTTTCCTTTATAATTGGGCTTTTCTTATATTTATTACTATTTGTTTTAATCAATATCTTGTAGTTTAAAATTTATTTTTTAATTTTTAGAAAATTCGGCAATCTTCCTACCGGATTTACCCTTTTCATATCCTTTTGCATTGCTAGGGCTACTAACCCCTTTTGTGTTTCGTCTGTACAGCTATCTAATATCTTTTGGGCTATCTCGTTATAGCTCTCCCCTCTTATTATCCGCTGTTTAGTGCACAGATCGTTAAAAAACATGTATGGGTTTGTATTAAACTGCTCTATCGCCGAAAGTGTTTCGCTAAATCTGCCGCTGTTGTATATCTTATCTAGGGCATAGTCTATCTCTAGGAGTTCCTCTATATCGCCTTTTGTAAGCCATGGGGTCTCAATCACCTCGTAGGGTGGTTTCACGTTAAACACCCCCTGTGGGTTATCCGCCATAGGTGCACCGGGCAGTAGTTTTAATATCCCAAGCTGTAGAACATCCGGCTGTAAGGCCATAACCCCGTTAAAGCTAGCTATAAAGCTGTTTAAATCCTCATGCGGTAGTCCGGCAATCAGATCAAGGTGTATATGTAGGTTTCCGCTCTCTGTAAGCCTTTTAATGTTTGCCTTTAGCCTTTTTGTATCGGTTTTTCTGTTAATCGACGTAAGTGTTTGCTCGTTTAGGGTCTGTAAGCCTATCTCTAACCTAAGAAAGCCTTTAGGTGCATTGCAGAATAGCCCCAAAAGCCTATCGGACATAATATCGGCCGCTATCTCGAAATGCATCTGCAACCCTTTCGGGTAGCTGCCGTATCTATCTATCGCATATTGCAGTAGCTCGGCCGCTCTACCCTCGTTAACGTTAAAACTTCTGTCTACAAACTTTATCGTCTTTGTGCCGGAGTGTGCAAGGTAATCAAGATTCCCCTTAACCTGCTCTAGCGGAAGATATTTAACCGGCTCGGTGCGGCCGGATAGGCAGAAACTACAGCTAAAGGGGCAACCCCTAACCGTCTCTATA
>CAYJOX010000096.1:0-2175 GCA_964371915.1 uncultured Oscillospiraceae bacterium | reverse complement strand
CTTATTCGTCCCTTAAGGTTGTTTTTATAGTTATCGGTATAGGGGTTTGGTGGCATACCTTTACTATAATAGGGGCTGCACTGCCTTAATTTTGTTGCTACCCCCTCTATCCCCTCGGTGCTACTGTTATCTATAAGTGCATCGATAAGGCTACTAAACGGCTCCTCCCCCTCCCCTAGAACTATATAATCGGCAAGGCCTGCGTTTAGTATCTCTTTATTACTATGTGTTACCTGCGGCCCACCCATTATTATGGTTATCTTTTTTCCGCTCTGCCTAATAAGCCTTGCTACCTCTGTTACATATTCTATATTCCAAATGTAACATGAAAATGCAACAATATCACCTTCTGCACAGTCTATCAAGTTTATTAATTTTTCTTTGTCTGCATTAATTGTCCATTCGATAACTTCGCTCTCCCACGAAATTGCAGATTCGAGATAGTACACCGCTAAAGATGAATGTATGTATCTTGAATTAATGCTACATAATATTATTTTATTAGTTGGTTGTTTTTTTGTTTTCATTTTTTAACTTTCGTTTTAATTTCTAACTATTATTTTATATCAAGCTTAAACTAAAATCAACAGTTATAAATTTTTAATTCTTTTGTTTTTTGCCTGTTGAAAACTTTTCGTTTTTGTTGATAAGTTTAAAAACCCGTACGCCCTTTATTTGCAACGGTTTACAGGTTTTTTGTATCTCTAACATTATTGTTTTCAACCAAAACGCCTTTAAAATAGCCCAGACTTAAAACAAGCTATTTACTAATCGCCTTAATTATTTTCATTTTCGCCATGTTCCACGTGGAACAGCTCCCCCTGCCAAGGGGGTATTTTATCTAACACTAATAGCTTTAACTGTTATTTAACAGCTTATAATATTATCTGTTTTACACCCTGCCAGCTAATAGAGTTTTAATAATTATCATCTAGTCAAAAATATCACAATGCTGTTGTTGCTATCAACTGCTAAACTAATTATTTACGGTTAATAGGCATCAAAAGTATTTCTATACATCTTGAAAATATCGGTTTTTCGCCATGTTTCACGTGGAACAACGGCACACACCTTTTATCTATGGTTACTAAGATAAAAATATTTTACATATATAGATTAAAGCAGCGTTTTCAAAAAAACATAACCTTAATATAAATATAAATTCATTAGTAATTATTATGTTTGAATAATAAAAAGTACAGAATGTAAAAAATACACAAAATCAAGGCATTTTACTCTGCAAATATATTAGTGTGCTAAAAACAATACGCTTTGATTGACCGTTTCGGTCAATAGGCGTTTGAAATAATTATTAAAATGGTATATAATAATGTTATTACTAAACCATCTATAGTAGGAGTTTGCGTTTATGATTTATTTTATTGATTATGAAAATGTTTCAAACAGTGGCTTAAAAGGGGTGGAACAGCTTACAAAAAGCGATAAGATTATAATTTTTTATTCGAAAAATCAAACGAATATATCTATGCAGACCCACAGGCGCTTAGAGCTTTCAGAGGTGGAAAAAGAGTATATCGAAGTAAATACGAGTTCAAAAAATGCGCTGGATTTTCAGCTTGCAACATATTTAGGTGCATTAATAAAGGAGATGCCACAAGAAAATTTTGCAATAGTTTCAAAAGATAAGGGGTATAATGCGGTAGTAGAATTTTGGAAAAAACATAAAATAACTATAGCTATCTACACCTCTACGAGTAATACAGAGCTAAAAGATTTAAAGGATGAGCTCGAAATAGCCCTAACAAACCACAAGGATAAAATAGCTAACATAACTACGATAATAAATAAATATAAAACAAAACAAGCTATAAATAACGCCTTAGTAAAGGAGTATAAATCAGAGATAGCCGGAAGTATATATAAGGCAATAAAGCCACTGTTAAAAGACAAAACTTAAGCAAATTTATAGCAGAAAGGCCTTTCCCCATCCACCCATGTTAAAACACAAAAAAACATCGGCCTATTTAAAAGCCGATGTTTTTCTATGTTACTATTCTTAAATATCTACCTACTATGCAAACTCTTTTTAACCAAAATGGCAAGCCCTGATGTGCAGATTATTGCTAGGATAACATTATTTATTCCTTAAATCGTATATTCGTTTTGCCTTGCCTGTAAAGCGCTCCAGCGTTTTAGGCTCTACAAGTGTTAGTT
>CAYJOX010000095.1:0-6594 GCA_964371915.1 uncultured Oscillospiraceae bacterium | reverse complement strand
CATTTACAGACGAGACGGCAAAACAGGGTAGCCGTCCGGCACCATCCAGCTGTATTTTCGTACCATCGGTAGCCGGTATAATGCTTGCACACCATGCGGTGGAAATAATAGCTAAGAACTAAGAGCTATTGTATTTTAGATGATTTCTTGTAAGGAGAGGGTTATGAGGATAGTTAAAAACGGAACTGTTTTTTTTAGGGGCAGATTTATTACGGCAGATATTGGGGTGTTAGAGGGCAGGATAACAGCTATAGCAGAAAGCTTAGAGGGTGATATCCTATACGATGCAAAGGGATGCTATGTACTGCCCGGCCTTGTAGATATACATATACATGCAAGCTATGGCACCGATTTTTGCGATGGCAACGAGGGGGACCTCGAGAATATAGCAACCTTTCTTGCAAGTCAGGGAACCACATCCTTTCTCGGTACCTCTATGTCCTTTAGCGAAGAGGTTTTAACACCATTATTCGAGCGTGCCGGCAAATTTTGCCACCTACCAAAGGATGGCATGGCCACCATGTGGGGAATCAATATGGAGGGGCCATATATAAATACCGCAAAAAAAGGGGCACAGGCGGCCGAAAATATCTTTGCACCGGATTTTGATGCCTTTGAGAGGCTTTACGATATAAGCTTTGGTACCATTAGGCTTGTAGATGTTGCACCGGAAAGCGAGGGTGCAATTAATTTTATCCGCAAGGTTTCTCAGATGACGAGGGTATCCATAGCACACAGCAATGCAGGTTATGGTGAGGCAATGGCAGGAATGCTTGCCGGTGCAAGGCATGTAACGCATCTGTTTAACGCTATGTCCCCCTTTGGCCACCGCGAGCCGGGAGTTATCGGCGCAGCAGGGGATTTTGCCGAATATGTAGAGCTTATATCGGATGGTATACACCTGCACCCATCGGTAGTGCGAACCGCCTTCGAGCGCTTTAACGGCAGGGTATGCCTTATAAGCGATGCCACCTCCTCTACCGGCCTTTCGGATGGCGAATACCTACTGGGCGGGCAGAAAACATACGTTAAGGGAGGAAGATCAACCCTTGCCGATGGCACTATTGCAGGCTCAGCCACCACCCTTGCCGATTGTATGCGCCGTGCCGTTTCGTTTGGGGTACCGCTTGCCGATGCCATAACTGCCGCCACAATAAACCCTGCAAAGGCGGCCGATATAGATACCGAGATAGGAAGCATAGAGGTGGGCTAGAGGGCCGATCTGTTTATTACCGATAGAGAACTTACAACAAAGGCTGTGTATATAAACGGTATTCCCGTGGTTTAAATTTGCACTTCGTGGCAATTTATGATATAATGCTATGGAGTATATTATACTTTAAGGAGATATGTGCGAATTCTTGGCGTTGACCCCGGCTATGCTACCGTAGGTACATCGATACTGGATTATGACGGTAACAGCTTTTCGCTTATCGGCTGTGGTGCGATAACCACCCCGGCAGGCATAGTTTTTTCTAGGCGGTTAGAGATGGTTTTTAGCGATATGACCGAAATTATAGAGCGATTTAAGCCGGACTGTATGTCGATAGAGGAGCTGTTTTTTACAAGCAATCACAAGACGGCAATAGCGGTTGCCGAGGCAAGAGGGGTTATACTGCTTGCGGCAAGGCTTAAAGGAATTCCCATATATGAATACACTCCGCTACAGGTTAAGATGTCGGTAACCGGTTACGGTAGGGCAACAAAAAACCAGGTGCAGGAGATGACAAGAATTATGTTAAAGCTGGCAACAGTACCAAAGCCGGACGATGTGGCCGATGCCGTTGCCCTTGCTATCTGCCATGGGCATAGTGCAAGAGGTAGCGCAACAAGGCTACAGGAGGTTTAGCAATAACAAGAGGATTTTATGATTCATTCCCTAACAGGTAAGGTAACACATCAAACGCCGGACAGTGCCGTTATTGTATGCGGTGGTGTCGGCTTTAAGGTTATGATGCCTTCCTCTGCCGCCTGTTCACTTAAGGTGGGTAGCGAGGCTACAATATTTACCTACCTTAATGTAAAGGAAGATGCCTTCGAGCTTTTTGGCTTTGAGGATGAACAACAACAGCGTGTGTTTAGCATCTTAATATCGGTTTCGGGCGTTGGCCCAAAGGTAGGTATTGCGATACTTAACAGCCTTTCCCCTAGCAAGATAATGCTTGCAATTGCCGCCGCCGACCATAAGGCGTTTACCGCCGCAAACGGCGTAGGCCCAAAGCTTGCACAGCGCATAGTGTTAGAGCTAAAGGATAAGGCTACATCTATAGATATTACCGGCGATGAAGGCTCACAGGTGATAATGCCGGTTACCGGTGGCAGTGCACAGGCGGTTGCGGCGTTAGTGGCACTCGGTTATAGCCGAAGTGAGGCGGCAAGCGCCGTATCAGGGCTTGATGACAGCCTACCCACCGCAGAGATAATAAAGCTTGCACTTAAACGATTTGCAAAATAACGAGGTAATTTAGCTAATGTTTGAACAGAGTGACGAGCTACGGCTTCTCTCACCCGACCAATCACCGGAGGATAGCGACGGTTCTTTAAGGCCGAAATGCCTTGCGGAGTATATAGGCCAAAGCAAGATAAAGGAGAACCTCTCGGTCTATATTGCAGCCGCAAAAAAGAGGGAAGAACCGCTTGATCACATTCTTTTGTACGGCCCACCGGGCCTAGGTAAAACCACCCTTGCAGGCATTATTGCCGCAGAGATGGGGGTGCAGATACGCATAACAAGTGGCCCCGCAATAGAAAAGGCGGGGGATCTTGCCGCATTGCTTACTAACCTGCAGGAGGGGGATGTCCTTTTTATAGACGAGATACACCGCCTTTCACGCCAGGTAGAGGAGGTATTATACCCCGCCCTTGAGGATTTTGCACTGGATATTATAATAGGTAAGGGGCCCTCGGCACAATCTATACGCATTAACCTGCCACGCTTTACCCTTGTTGGTGCAACCACACGTGCAGGGCAGATGACAGGCCCTTTGAGGGATCGCTTTGGCGTTCTGCTAAAGCTTGATCTATATGATAGAAACGAGATTTCCGAGATTATCCGCCGCTCGGCCGGAATACTCGGTATCCCCTGTGATAAGGAGGGGGCCGATACCCTTGCAATAGCGGCAAGGGGTACACCACGTATCGCCAACCGCCTACTGCGCAGGGTAAGAGATTTTGCCGATGTTCTAGGCGAGGGGGTAATTAACCGCAAGGCGGTAGAGGATGCCTTTAGACGCCTCGATATAGACGATGCCGGCCTTGATGGGCTTGATCGTAGCCTACTACGTGCTATAATAGAGCTTTATAGCGGTGGCCCTGTAGGGCTTGAAACGTTGGCGGCGGCCCTCGGCGAGGAATCGGTAACCCTAGAGGATGTGTGTGAGCCATACCTTATGCAACAGGGGCTGTTATCCCGAACCCCAAGGGGTAGGATAGTAACGCAAGCGGCATATGAACGGCTGGGATTTAA
This sequence comes from uncultured Oscillospiraceae bacterium, assembly GCA_964371915.1. GTDB lineage: Bacteria > Bacillota > Clostridia > Oscillospirales > Ruminococcaceae > CAYJBH01. Next base: position 3,128 of record CAYJOX010000095.1, on the reverse strand, counting down.
GCCGAAACTTGCGGGTGAAGATAACCAGATTAGCTTTATATAGCTTGCTTACAGGTGGAACCATGGATAATAATGATAACAAGAATAACCGCCCACAAAAAAACATGTCTATGGGCATATCACTCGGTGTGCTATTTGGGGCTATAATAGGCACCATGTTAGATAACTATGGTATCGGTATAGTGCTCGGAATGTTAGTAGGAACACTTATAGGGGTTTCGGTTAAAAGAAATAATGATAAAAAGTAGATGTATAGCCTAGATGGCTATTTCAGATATAGTTAGAATATCATTGTAGTATAGCAATAAATTAGGAGAGATTTATGGGTAAATTTTTTGGTACCGACGGCGTTCGTGGTATTGCCGGTAGCGAGCTTTCACCGGAGCTTGCAATGAAGATAGGCCGTGCAACCGCCTCTGTTCTTTCTAAAACAAGCAAGGAAAAACCGCTTTATGTTATAGGGTGTGATACCAGAATAAGTGGCGATATGCTACAAAGCGCGCTTGCCGCCGGCATATGCTCGGTAGGCTGTGATGTTATGCTACTTGGCGTACTGCCCACACCGGCAATCGCACTGCTTACACAGCGTTACCATGCAAGCGCAGGTTTTGTAATATCCGCCTCCCACAATCCGGCCGAGTATAACGGAATAAAGTTATTTAACTACGATGGCTACAAGCTACCGGATTCTGTAGAGGATGAGATCGAGAGTTATATCCTAGATCCGGAAAAGGAGGCGAGCATAGTTACCGCCGCAGGCGATGCCACCGGTAGGGTAACACGCAGTAAAACCGGCGTGCAGGATTATGTGGAGTATATCTCCGGCTGTGTTAACACAAAACTAGATGGGCTTAGGGTACTGCTAGACTGTGCAAACGGTTCGGCCAGCGAGACGGCACCGCTACTATTTAAGCAGCTTGGTGCAGATATCGAGGTTATAGGTTGTGAGCCGGATGGTATTAACATTAATAAAGATTGCGGTTCTACCCACCTTAAAAGCCTACGCAGTAAGGTGTTAGATGGCAAATATGACATAGGTGTTGCATTTGACGGCGATGCCGACCGTTGCCTGTGTGTGGACGAAAAGGGTAACGAGCTGGACGGTGATAGGATTATTGCGGCACTTGCTACCGACATGAAAAAACGTGGGGAGCTTGCAAAGGATACCGTTGTGGTTACCGTTATGTCCAACCTCGGGTTTATGAAATACATGAAATCCATCGGTATTACCTGCTCTACCACCGCAGTGGGCGACCGCTATGTTCTAGAGAACATGCGGGAGGAGGGCTTTGATATCGGAGGTGAGCAGAGCGGCCACCTTATTATGAGAAAATATTCCACCACCGGTGATGGGCAACTTACAGCGGCACTGTTTCTACAGATGCTTGCACAGAGTAAGCATACCGCAAGCGAGCTAACGCAGGTTTACGATAAATATCCTCAGGTTATGGAAAATATAACCGTATCGGCCGAGGGTAAAGAAAAATATCGCCGAGACGAATATATAGAGGGCTTTGTAGAGGCACAACAGCAATCACTCATGGGTGAGGGGCGTGTACTTGTGCGTGTATCCGGCACCGAGCCGCTAATTAGGGTAATGGTCGAGGGGCAGGATCTTGCAAGGATAGAGGTTGTTGCAGGCCTTATCGCCAAAAAAATTAGGGAGAGGTTACCGAGTTAATGAGGTTTTCTACCGATTGGAAGGATTACAGCCTACTGGATATAGGTGATGGCAGGCGCCTTGAGCGTTGGGGTGATTATATACTAAGCCGCCCGGACCCGGTAGCGATAGCAAAGCAAAGCTTTCCCGAGCTTTGGAATACGGCCGATGCCGTCTACCACCGTGCAACTACCGGTGGTGGGCAGTGGGAGTATAAAAAAAAGCTACCACTAAGGTGGGAGATAGGCTACAAAGATTTAAGGTTTATAATCTCCCCTACCGGTTTTAAACACACCGGCCTTTTTCCGGAACAGGCCGTAAACTGGGATTTTTACAGGGAAAAACTAAAGGGTAGGCCGTCTGCAAAGGTTTTAAACCTTTTCGGCTACACGGGGGCGGCAACGCTTGCCTGCCTTAGCGCAGGCGCAAGCCTTGTACACCTTGATGCGGCAAAGGGGATGGTTAGCTGGGCGAGGGAGAATGCCGAGGCCAGCGGGCTATCCGATAAACCCTGCCGCTGGCTAATAGACGATGCCGCAAGGTTTCTACAGCGTGAACAGCGCAGGGGCAACCGGTATGATGGCATTATAATGGACCCGCCAAGCTATGGCAGAGGCCCCTCCGGCGAGGTATGGCAGCTTGAAAAGGAGCTTGCACCACTTATACAGAATGCCACGGCTATATTAAGTGATACCCCGCTGTTTTTGGTAGTTAACGGCTATACAGCAGGAATATCTCCGGCGGTATCTGCCATGCTTTTAAACCGTTACTGCGATAGGCAGGGCATGCAGGTAACCTCGGACGAGATTGGCCTACCGGTTGCCGGCACAGGCATGGTGTTACCCTGCGGCGGCAGTGCAATAGCCTGTTGGGATTAAATAGGAAATAAAGATAACTGATGATAAAGATAGAGAATGTAAAGTTTAGCTATGGCGAGGTAGAGGCTCTCAAGGGTGTTTCGCTAAACATCCGTGAGGGTGAGGTGCTTTGTATTCTCGGTGCTAACGGTAGCGGCAAATCCACCCTTGCAAAGATGCTGTGCGGCCTACTTGTGCCGGACGAGGGTGAGGTGATAGTGGACAATCTCTCTACAAAAAACTACGAGAATTTGCTGGATATTCGCCGGCGTGTAGGCATGGTTTTTCAAAACCCTGATAACCAGATAGTAGCAACGATTGTAGAGGAGGATGTGGCATTTGCCCTCGAAAACTTGGGTGTTGACCCATCCGATATGCGCCGCCGTATAGATGAGGCGATGGAGTTAACCGGAATAAGCCGCTTTGCAAAATCCCAGCCCCACAAGCTATCGGGTGGGCAGAAACAGCGTGTTGCCATTGCAGGGGTGCTTGCAATGGAGCCGAAATATCTTGTGCTGGATGAATCTACCGCCATGTTAGATCCAAACGGGCGCTCCTCTGTTCTAAAGGTTGCAAAACGCCTTGGAGGCGAAAAGGGGGTCACGGAGGTA
>CAYJOX010000094.1:0-6612 GCA_964371915.1 uncultured Oscillospiraceae bacterium | reverse complement strand
CATAAATCCTCCATATCTTGTGTAAAATTACCGTAAAATTATCGATACTATAGCCTTAAAATTTTACAATAAGTAAAACAAAACCATACTAAAACAGTTGTGTTGAAACCTTGATAGGATTATAGCTTGACTTTTCAACCTTTTCAACAGGGTTTTCAACAATTGCAGGTAAAGTGGAATATACATTTAGTTATAGCTACTTGTCAATTACAAAAATTACTATAAAATAGTAGTAAATACTGCACTATATTTTAACATACTATCCACCATTATGCAACGATTTAATAACTTAAGAATAATTAGTAACCTGCTAGATAATACTTATTAAAAGGTGTTATTGAGGTAAGGTATGAAGACTGACAAAAACATATATAACAGGATGGTAAAAAAGAATATACCTCCATCCGGCAAGGTTAAAAATTTTTTTGTTGCCTTTTGTGTGGGAGGTTCTATCTGCACTATCGGGCAGCTACTGCGGGGTTACCTGTTTAGCTTAGGGATGGATGAGGAACGTGTAGGCTTATTGGTTACTGTATTTTTAATTGCACCCTTGTGCCTATAACAGGCTATGCAAACTCGGTTGTATCGCCGGCAATGGAGTTTAAGCCGGAGGGTTGGCTAACAGGGGTATCGGTAAAGATGTTTACCGTTGCGGGGCCGGTTATAGTGCTTGGCTTGGTAGTTACATCCATTATCGGGGCAATCTACTATGCAGTAATGTTGTGGGGTATTATTTGATACATCTAAAAAAACCGCCCTCTATAGTGGCGGCCGCGGCTGTAGGTGGAAAGAAGGAGGGGGCAGGGCCGTATGGAGCCGGCTTTGATTATATTTATGAAGATGAGATGATGGGGCAAAAAAGCTGGGAGCTTGCCGAGGTAGAGTTTCAGCTTGCCGCTATAGAGCATCTGCTTAAAAAAACAAAGATGCGCCCTGACCTTTTAATTGGTGGTGATCTACAGAGCCAGTGCACCGCATCCTCTGCTACGGCGCTTAGGCTGCAGCTACCCTATTTTGGAGTTTACGGGGCCTGCTCTACAATATCACAGTCGTTAGGGCTGGCGGCCTGCCTTGTATCAAGCGGGCAATCAAGCTGTAGCCTGTGTTTCACCTCGAGCCACTTTTGCAGTGCCGAGCGGCAGTTTAGAACGCCGCTTGATTATGGCAGTAAGCGTGCAAGCACTGCGCAGTGGACGGTAACTGCCGGCGCAGGGCTGATTGTAGGCCCTACCAAGGAGCCGCCCTATATTACAAAGGTAATGTTTGGCAGAACCATAGACCTTGAGATAACCGACCCTGCAAATATGGGTGCTGCCATGGCACCTGCCGCAGTGGATACCTTGTTGAGGTATTTTAAGGCGACTATGAGCCGGCCGCAGGATTACAGGGCTATCTATACCGGGGATCTTGGTCTACATGGTAGTGAAATGTTTTTAGAACTTGCGCAAAGAGAAGGGTTAATGATACAAAACCATATAGATTGCGGATGTTTAATATTTGGTAGTGAACAGGATGTAGAGTGTGGGGGTTCCGGTTGTGGTTGCTGTGCATCTATGCTAGGGATAAAGATTATACCGGATCTATTAAAAACCGGCGGTAGGGTTTTGGTTATGGCAACCGGTGCGTTGCTTAGCCCTGTTACTGTAGGGCAGGCATCTACAATTCCCGCAATAGCACACCTTGTGGAGTTAAGCGCCGAGCTGTAAACCTATCTACTGCCTGCTTAAAACATCGCCATCGGTGGCTATGGTAACAACCTGACATGGAATGAATTTGCCGCCTGCTTCTACTGCATCTTTCGCCGCCGCCGCTATGCCGGCACAGCAGGGAACCTCCATGCGCAAAACCGTTACCGATTTGATATTGTTTTTAGAGATGATAGCCGATAATTTTTCTCTATAATCACCCTCATCGAGCTTTGGGCAGCCGATTAGGGTGATTTTATTTTTCATAAAATCGGCATGGATGTTTGAATAGGCATATGCGGTACAGTCGGCGGCTATTAATAGATTACAGGAATCGAAAAATGATGCATTCTCTGCAACAAGCTTAATCTGTACCGGCCATTGGCGTAGCTCTGATACGGCTGTAGCCCTTGTGTCCTCAACAAGGGAATCGCCCGATCGTAGCTGTGTGGCATTACTGCCGGGGCATCCGGCTGTGCTGTTTTTTGATACCTCTGTTTTTGTAGCTATGCCGGAAAAACTTATAGCATTTACAGGACATACCGGAAGGCAGTTGCCTATGCCATCGCACAGGTTCTCGCCCGTTACCCTTGCCTTGCCATCGATAATCTCTATAACACTGTGCTGGCATGTCTGTGCACATAGCCCACAGCCTATACAGCTTTCCTCATCAATCCTTATGATACTTCTACTCATTGGGGTTAACTCCTTTCTATTTTTAGGCTGAAAAAGCCGGCATAAGCCGGCCTATATCAACTATTACCTATATCGAATGTAAAGGGTAAAGCTTTACTCTACGCCATGCTTTTTAAAGTATGCAACACCAACAATTCCCGGCCCTGCATGAACGCCTATTACGCTGCCTATCTCACAAAATTTCTGATCTTTTGGTAGGTTTAGCTCCTTTGCAAGCTCCGGCATCTTTGAGCTATCCTGTGAATAACCAAGTACAACCGGCATAGCGGTATCAAATCTTTTTAGTACCTCATCCTTTACAAACTCGTAGGCCTTGGCCGACCCACGTTGTTTACCGATAGTAGTAACTACACCATCCGCTACTCTGAGTATAGGCTTTAGGTTTAACATACCGCCTAAAAAGCCGGAAACGCCGGAGATACGCCCGCCCTTAACCAGATACTCGAGGGTTTCTATCATGGCGGTAATCTCGACACGGCCGGAAAGAGCGCAGATAATATCCACTATCTCGGCCGGGCTTTTGCCATCGTCTCTTAACCTACAGGCCTCCCTAACTAAAAGCTGGTTGCCGATAGTAACGCTGTGCCCATCAATTATATGGATATCCTTTCGGCCACACTCCTCCTTTGCTACAAGGGCAGAGTTGTATGTGCCGCTTAGATGTTTAGAAATAAGTATACAGATTATCGGCTCGTCCGGATAGGTTTCGAACATCTCGATAAACTGTGTTGGGGTAATAAGTGCGGTTGTGGGAAGCTTATCAGATTGCGCCAGCTTCTCATAAAACTCACTTGTTGTAATGGTAACCTTATCGTAGTAGGTTTCCTCCCCAAAGGAGAGCGGCATGGCATACATATGCAGATTTAGTTTTGCGGCCTCCTCGTTAGTAATATCACAGGTACTCTCGGTAATAATTCTTATCATCTAAACCCCTAAATTAAAACTTATCTTTTTTTGCCCTTTTTAGCCGGGGCAATTATTTTAATATCGTCTCGATGGTACTGGCGTGCAGCCACCTGATTTTGAAGCTTAACCTTAATGTTGCCGGAAAGAACATTCGCCTCGGTCACCATGCCCTCGCCATCGGCCGTAGAAACTATAGATCCCACAGTGGGTGTTATGCCGTTAAGGTGCTTATATGCCTCATGCTCGTAGCCTAGGCAACACATTAGCCTACCACAGCTACCGCTAATCTTGGCAGGGTTTAATGATAAACCTTGCTCCTTGGCCATCTTTATGGATACCGGTGCGAAATCCGATAAAAATCTGTTACAACAAAAGGGTTGGCCGCAGACAGATATTCCGCCTACCATCTTGCTCTCGTCACGCACCCCTATCTGCCTAAGCTCTATCCTTGTATGAAAGGTAGAGGCTAAATCCTTAACAAGTTCTCTAAAATCCACACGTCCATCTGCCGTAAAGTAAAACAGCAGTTTAGAGCGGTCAAAGCTTAGCTCAGCATCTACAAGGTTCATAGATAGTTTATGCTTTAGTATCTTTTCGTTACAGGTCTCGAAGGCCTGTGTTTCCTTTTTGCGGTTTTCTGCGAGCCTTTTTATATCCTGCTCATCCGCAATGCGTACAACCTTTTTTATCTGCTTGTTAAAACCATGCCCGAGGGGGTGGTTGCCCTGTGTTACCCTGGCACAGGTTTCGCCCTGTGTTGTCTGTACCATTACCCATTCGCCGGTGGCTATCTCCATGCCGTTAGGGTCAAAATAGTAGGGCCTGCCGCCCTTTTTAAATTCTACAGTAATAATTCTATTCATTAAATGCCTCTGTTATCTCCTCACAAAGGCTTATGGTTATAAGCTTTTGATTAAGGTTTCTTTTAATTAGTGAGCCAGCCTTGCCTACCGCAACAGCTGCCGTGAAACCGGCTATATCGGATCTGGTTGCTGTGCCGTACCGCCCCTCACCTACCGCAATAAATAGCCTCTCTATGCAGTAGTAAAGCTCCTTGATATCGGCCCTATCATCTCTACCCTTGCCGGAAAGTGCGAGTAGTAGGCCGTAGCTATCGCCCTTAAGTGCGAAATCCACCACATCGCCGGCACGTAAAAGAAGGTTTCTGTGTTTTTTGCCGGCGGTAAACCGTTTAACGGCCCCCAGCCTGCCACAAAAGGCGGATATGACCAACCTTTTTTCCCGCTCATCAAGTTTAAGGTTGCTAACATATGATGCTGTCGCCTCGGCCGATACCGGAGATATAAAATATTTTGTACACCGAGACACAACTGTAGCCGGAAGATCCCCAACCGATGATGCTGTGAGTATAAAAAGTAGCCCCTTTGGAGGCTCTTCCAGTATCTTTAGCAGTGCATTTGCCGAGCTACGGTTTAAAAGGTTTGCATCCTTTACTATTACAACCCTACCTCGGCCGTTTAAAGATGTTTCGTATGCCTTAGCCCGAATCTCCCTCACGGCGGCAATCTTTATCTCGCCCGAGGCTCCCTCGCCGGTAAGTACCATTACCTCACTGCCGGGAGAGAGTGCAAAGCTATCGATCTCCTTTTCATCTTCACATAGATAGTAGGCAGCAAGTATTCTTGCCGCAAAACCCCTTCCACAGCCACTTGGGGCTATAATAAGGCTGGTTTTGCAAAGCGAATTATCCCTGCGCCGACGTATCAGCTGATTGTAAAAGTTCTCGTTGTCAACCAGCCGCACTATATCTTAATAAACCGTTCTACGTTGGTAACAAATATTGTAGCACCACCTACCATAACCTCAAGCGGATAGGCTGCCGATACGCCGGGGCCGTATGTTGTACCACTGGGTATTACCTCGGTATGCTGTTTTGCACAGCCCGAGATAACCTCGATAACATGATCCACCTTTTCATCATCGGTTACAATTAGCAGTGTGGTGTTACCTGCCATTAAAAAACCACCCGATGTGGCCATGCGGGTTACAGAATATCCGGCGGTTGTTAACAGGTGCGAAACGGTGCCCGCATCATCCTTATTAACAATAGCGGTAATCATCTTCATAACAATACCTCCAAAAGTAAAAGTTATATGTTTTTATTATATACAATAAAACGAATAAAGGCAAGTGTTTTTTCTGCCGTAGCAAAATTTACCTTGGCATCATTACCAACACTTTACAAGGTGGATAAGGGTAAACTATTGCTATTATATATTATAGTAATAGGATATGATGATTATGATATCTGATAAAATACGAAAAATTACAGCCGGCCGTGATAGAAGCTAGGTTTGTTCTACTAAACAATAACATTGGTTTGTTACACAAATTTATATGCATGAAAAAAGCAACTATATAAATATATTTGTCGATAAAATTAACTGGTAATATTTACCAGTATGTAGTATAATGGTATCAGAACAACAAGACGTTACATAGGAGCTGATGTTAAGATGTTTGGGTTAAAAGCTAAGGATTACAACGAAATAGGTATAAAGTTTAAAAGTGAGATCATGCAGCTGCCGGTTTCACGTATTAAACCTTCTCCCTTTCAAGCAAGAGAGGTTTTTAACGAGGAGGAGCTTTTAAATCTAGCCGAAAGCATTAAGCAGAATGGGCTTTTGCAGCCGGTAAGCGTAGTTAAAAACGGGTTTGAATACAACCTTATTGCAGGCGAGAGAAGGCTACGGGCATGCAAAATTGCCGGTTTGCAAAGAATATCTGCCATCCTTTACGATATAGAAAAGGATGACCTTGCGGTGCTATCTTATATAGAGAACAGCATGCGAAGCGAGCTTAGCGCATTCGAGCAGGCTGTAGCGATAAAACAGTTTATAGAGATATTTGGTTACACACAGCAACAGGCTGCGCAGAGGTTGCATATGTCACAGGGGGCGCTTGCAAACAAACTGCGCCTGCTAACGCTCACAAGGGATCAGCTTAACCTTTGCATAGAAAACAGGCTAAGCGAAAGGCATGCAAGGGCGATGCTACGCCTTAACGGCGAAGAAACACAGACAGCCTTTTTAAAGACGATAATAGCAAAAAAACTTAATGTTAAGGAGAGCGAGAGGTTAGTAGAAAAATACCTTGCTACACCGGTGTTACAGAAGAAGAAATCTGTTCCGGTGGTTAGGGATGTGAGGCTGTTTATAAATACAATTAATAGGGCGGTAGACATCATGAAAAATAGCGGAATACCGGCCGAGGCAACAAAAACTCAGGATGAAAATTTTATAGAGTATAGGGTTAAAATCCCACTCGGCTAGCGGGAGCAGTGTAAATCCGAACCGGATTTATA
>CAYJOX010000093.1:0-6679 GCA_964371915.1 uncultured Oscillospiraceae bacterium | reverse complement strand
TTCACGGCCATGGTACCGGTGATATTTTGGATTCGATTTTTGAGCATCTGGAGTTTGAGTAAAAGGGCGAAAAAACAGGAGATGATCCAATTACCGTCGCCATTATCGGAAGGCCCAATGTAGGAAAAAGCTCGCTTGTTAACCATATACTTGGTGAGAACCGAATGATAGTGAGGGACGAAGCCGGAACGACAAGGGATGCGGTAGATAGCCCTGTAGAAAATAAACACGGCAAGTTTATCCTTATCGATACTGCCGGGATGAGAAAACGTGGCAAGGTAGAGGCCGGAGTTGAACGGTACAGTACCCTGCGTAGCCTTGCAGCCGTACAGCGAAGCGAGGTTGTCGTTATAATGTTGGATGCCACGGTTGGTTTTACCGAACAGGATAGCAAGATTGCCGGCTATGCGCACGAGGAGGGCAAGGCCTGTATAATTGCGGTTAATAAATGGGATGCCATCGAAAAAGAAACCAAAACAATGGAAAAAATGAGAAAAAGCCTGATGAACGATTTCTCCTTTATGTCCTATGTACCTTTTATCTTTATCTCTGCAAAGACAGGTGAGCGTGTAGAGCGTATGTTTGAACTTATTAAGTTTGTTAACGATCAAAACGCCATGAGGATTACAACCGGCGTTCTTAACGATCTTCTCCACCGTGCAACGGCAAGGGTTCAGCCTCCCAGTGATAAGGGTCGCCCACTTAAGATATACTACATGACACAGATAGCCACCCGCCCGCCGACATTTGCTGCATTTTGCAACAGAAGGGAGCTTTTCCACTTCTCCTATCAACGATATATAGAAAACCAGATAAGGCACACCTATGGGTTGGAGGGCACGCCGATACGCCTACTTATAAGAGAGCGTGGCGAAAAGGTATAGTATTACGGAAAATGAGGTAATTTGATGAACAACGAGGCAACACTTGAGCTGATGAATGTTAAGGGTGGTAACGACTACCTTCCGGAGGTTTTATCTACCCGAAACAGGGTTATAAATGTGTTAAGAAGGCATTTTGAAGGTTTTGGATATCTACCACTTGAGACAACCATGCTTTGTTATAAGGATCTGTTATCATACAAATATGCCGGCGGCTCTGAGATAATGAAAGAGGTCTACTCCCTTACCGATCAAGGTGGTAGGGAGCTTGGGCTTCGCTATGATCTAACGGTGCCATTTTGCAAGGTTATCGGCATGAATAAAAACATACGCATGCCTTTCAAGCGTTACGAGATAGGCAAGGTTTTCCGCGATGGCCCTGTAAAGCTTGGCAGATGCAGAGAGTTTTACCAGTGTGATATTGATGCGGTAGGGTTAAACGGAGCAGAGATCGAGGCGGAGCTTATGAATCTTGCTGTAGTCGCCTATAAAGATATCGGTATAGACCTTGAGATACGTTACAGCAACCGCAAGTTTTTAACCGGAATTATTACACATTGTGGTTTTGAGCCCGGGCAATGTTCTGCCATTATCCTAGAGGTGGACAAGCTTGAAAAAACCGGAAAACAATCAGTCCTAAAGGAGATATCAAGAGTTACCGGCTCTGCCGACACACAAAAGGCCGACCTGCTGCTCGAACATCTGTTTTCTCCAATAACCGAGCTAACCGAAAAGCTTTCACATGTAGAGGCTGTTAAGGAGGGGCTTGATGAGATAGTTAGCCTTCAAGCTATACTGGACGGCCTTGGTATATCACAGTATTGTAGGTTTACCCCCTCCCTTGCGAGAGGGCTTGAGATATATACCGGCACCGTATGGGAAGTTTTCGATACAAAGGGGGGCATATCTTCCAGCCTTGGCGGTGGTGGCCGTTATGATAAGATTATATCCGAGTTTATGGACGACGGCCGTGTATACCCTGCCGTGGGTATGAGTTTCGGCCTAGAACCCATATGCACAGTATTAACTAAGCAAAAACAGTGCAAGGAAAACCTTTTAGACCTATTCATCATACCACTTGGAACCTCGGTTCAATCGATGTCCCTTGCAAATAAACTAAGGAACAATGGGGTTAAGGTGTTGGTGGAGATGGCCGGCAAAAAGCTTAACAAATCATTCAGCTATGCAAACAACGAAAACATTCCTTATGTCCTTGTGCTTGGCGAGAACGAGTGTGAGGCCGGAGTTGTCACCATAAAAAACATGAGCAGCGGCGAACAAAAAGAGTTTAAGATAGACGATATTGATACTATAACTGCGTATTTAATACAAAGAGCTTGACATATCCCGCCCTTTGTATTATAATATATAGGCTACTCGTACCAAGGGGGTATGGGGGCATCCTTCGGCGAATTATCGCCGCTAATGACCGTAAGGAGGTATAATGAGAAAATATGAGGCCATGATGGTTCTCTCCTGTACAAAGGATGAGGAAGCATTAAAGGAGCTAATCGCAAAGTTTCGTGGACTTATCGAGACTAACGCTACAATCGAGAGCTTTGATGAGTGGGGTAAGCGCCGCTTAGCCTATCCTATCAACTACGAGAATGACGGCTATTACATTCTTTGCATCTTTGAAAGCAATGCCGATTTCCCGAAAGAGCTCACACGCGTATTCAACATAACCGATGGTGTTCTTCGCACAATGATTATCACAAAGGATGATAAATAGGAGATAAAAGGATGAATGTTGTTGCACTACTCGGGCGGCTAGTTGCCGACCCTGAACTGCGTCAAACTCCACAAGGATTAGCGGTTACTCGTATGCGTATCGCGGTAAACCGTGCATATGTAAAACAAGGCGAGGAGCGCAAGGCTGACTTTATTGATGTTGTAGCCTGGCGTGGCACTGCAGAGTTTGTCTCTAGGTATTTCAGAAAAGGTAATATGATCGGAGTTTCCGGCTCTATCCAGACAAGAAACTACACCGACAAAGATGGTAATAACCGCCATGCCTTTGAGATAGTTGCCGACAATGTCTATTTTGCCGAAAGCAAAGGCTCATCATCAGGATCGAGCTTTTCGGCTCCACCTGCCGTCACCAATAACGAGGCATCATATTCTTCCGGCAACAACGATGATTTTACAATCGTTGATGATAGTGAAGATCTGCCGTTTTAACATTAATTACTAAGGAGAATATACAATGGCTAACCCAACAGAAAGCGGAAGTGCAGCAGTTCGTGCCGCAAACCGTCGCCCCCGTAAAAAAGTTTGCACCTTTGTGCTGAGAAGGCTACATCTATAGACTACAAGGATCTTGTAAAGCTTCGTAAGTTTATCACCGAGCGTTCCAAGATTATCCCTCGTAGGGTTACAGGCACCTGTGCAGAGCACCAACGCATGCTTGCAACAGCTATCAAGCGTTCAAGATATGTTGCACTAATGCCTTACACCAACGACTAATATATAGTTTAGCTAAAAAGCTCAAAGGTTGCTACCTGCTTCCTTTGAGCTTTTTTTATCTATCAGATTGCGGGTATAACAACACAGATAGTATTCTACGTTTTAAAATTCACACCGGGAGGGATCATGTCACTTATCGAGGTAACCAACCTAACGTTTGCCTATCCGGGAAGCTACGATAATATTTTTGATAATGCTTCCTTTCGTATAGATTCCGATTGGAAGCTGGGCTTTGTAGGGCGAAACGGAATAGGTAAAACAACATTTCTTCGGCTACTTATGGGGAAATACGATTATGAGGGCAGAATAGGCTGCCGCCTTAAACTTAACTATTTCCCATCTAGTGTGCCGGATGAAACTGCCAAGGTTGCCGATATTATTGGTGACGATTGGAAGATTCGCCGCGAGCTCTCTCTGCTTATGATGGGTGCACATACCTTAAACACACCCTTTTGCAATCTCTCGGGTGGCGAACAGACAAAGTTGCTACTTGCATCACTTTTCGCCGAGGAGGACAGCTTTATTCTTATAGATGAACCTACAAACCACCTCGACCTTGAGAGCCGCCAACTGGTTTCAAACTATCTCAACAGCAAGGATGGTTTTATATTGGTATCCCACGACCGCGCTTTTTTAGACGGTTGCATAGACCATGTTCTTTCGGTAAACAGGGCTACTATCGAGGTTGTGCAGGGCAATTTTTCATCATGGTACGAAAACAAGATAGGGCAGGATGAGTTCGAGCTTGCCCAGAACACAAAGCTCAAAAAGGAGATTAAGCGCCTAGGGGAGACATCAAGAGAAAAATCTGCATGGTCGGATAAACTTGAGGCAACAAAGATAGGAACACACCAAGCCGATCGTGGCAGGATAGGGCACCTAGCCGCCAAGATGATGAAACGAAGCAAGGCTATCGAGCATAGGGCAAATCAAAAGTTGCAAGAAAAGCAGGGGCTTTTAAAGAATATAGAAAAGCAGGAGGTACTAAAGTTATCCCCCCTCCCCTACCACTCTAAGCTACTGCTTGAACTTAAGGATATAGCCATATCTTATGGCGGCAGAACTATTTTAACCGGAATATCATTTAGCATAGAACAGGGCAAAAAGGTGGTACTAAGGGGCAGGAACGGCTGCGGTAAATCAAGCCTATTAAACCTTATATCCGGTGAGGATATAAGCTACACCGGCAATCTATATAGGGCAAGCGAACTTAAGATATCCTATCTATCACAGGATACTCGTGGGCTATGCGGCAGTATTGCCCAGTACGAAGAAACGCACAATCTAAACCCCACATTATTTAGGGCAATATTAAGAAAGCTGAATTTTAAAAGAATTCAGTTTGAGAAGAGGATTGAAAATTTCTCTTTAGGACAGAAGAAAAAGCTATTACTTGCACGTTCTTTATCCGAAAAGGCCCACATCTATATATGGGATGAGCCTCTAAACTATATCGATCTGCTCTCCCGAATACAGATAGAGCAGCTACTTAAAGAGAATAATGTCACCCTGTTGTTTGTCGAGCATGACGAGCAATTTTGCAAGAATATTTCATGTAGTGTCATAAACATAACCTAGATAGAATTACCCTACCTGTGAGCTGTGAGCACGCCGCCCCTCTGTGTGTGGCATCCCGTCGTCCGGCTTATCCGCTTAGCCCTATTGCGCAAAGCAGGTTAAAAAATCATGGTTTCAGGGCAGGGAAATTCCATAAATCCGGCACAGTTTTATCTTTCTGCAAAATCAATATAGGTTGTGGGAAGGCTGCGCTTATGCATGCTTTTGCCGTAAAAATTATCGATTATCTTTTTGTTTTCCGGGTTAACCTCGCCGTTTAGCAGATAGTTGTCTATATCTGCATAGGCTATCCCCATCTCACTCTCGTCGGTCTGCCCATCAAATAGGCCGCCCGAGGGGGCCTTATCTATAATTATCTGCGGTGCCTTTAGATAACGTAAAAAATCATATATTTCGGTAACTGTAAGGTCAGATATCGGGTTGAAATCATGCGCACCATCACCCCATTTTGTAAAATATCCCATATGTATTTCGCTACGGTTTCCGGTCCCTGCCACAAGGCGGTTTTCGTTAGCGGCAATGGCGTAAAGGGTTGTCATACGTAGGCGTGGGGCGATGTTGTTTTTTGAAATCGAGTTAAGCTCGGGAGAGCCCAGCGCATCTATTACTGCCAACTGAACCGGCGCAAGGTCAACCGTTATAGTTTCTATCTCAAAGGCTCCGGCCACCGTCAGGGCATCGGTAGTATCCATCTCGTAGTTGCGTTTGGAACCACAGGGCATTATTACCCCCTTTGTATCATCGCAGGCAGCCTTACAAAGTATGCCTACCAGTGCACAATCCTTGCCGCCGCTGTTCCCATAGATGATACCGCTTGCACCGCAAGCGGCCAATAATTCTTTTATAAACTTTACACGCGCTTTAAATTCGTTCTCGTAATTTCTCATAATCGCCCTCACATCTTTAATGAAATTAATAAGATTAATTTTACCACTTAAAGGCAGTTTAAGCAAGCACCTTAAAACATTAAAAATGCACACACTATCGTGGGTTTCTCATGAAGAGATGACCACCATACTAAATGATAGGATTATGCCTTTCTTGCTTTCACATTTATTATGCTGTATACTATAGATATTATCTATAGTATACAAAATGGGGGAGCCGTATGTGGGAGACGACTATAGTTGGAATAATTATAGTTTTGATAGGTGTATTTTTATTCTGTAAAGCGAAAACATTTTGGGAGCTTACAGAAAAATGGAAATCATACTATGCAGATGAACCCTCTGAATTTTATTTAAAGAGCACCAGATTTGGTGGCATCTGTATTGCAGTTTTAGGGTTAGCATTGATTATAGCGCCCTTTGTATTAAAGTAACTATTATACCCCGTATAAAAAACCATCTTACACTTTACAAACTAAGTGTACGATGGTTTTTTATGGATACCCCTATATTAGGTGTTCCTTTTTTAGCTCTATTTTACGGCAATGGCCTCAATTTCGCATAACACACCCTTTGGTAGCTCCCTTACGGCAACACAGCTTCTGGCCGGTTTAGATACAAAATATTTTGCATACACCTCGTTAAATGCGGCAAAATCCTTCATGTCTGCAAGGAAACAGGTTGTTTTAAAAACCTTTGTAAAATCTGTTCCTGCGGCCTCTAGTATTGCACCTACATTTTTACAGCTTATCTCTGCCTGCTCTGATATTGTTGCCGGCACCTCTCCGTTTTCAGGGTTTACCGGAATCTGGCCCGATGTGTAGATAAATCCGTTAACCTCGAAACCTTGTGAGTAGGGGCCAATCG
>CAYJOX010000092.1:2694-6686 GCA_964371915.1 uncultured Oscillospiraceae bacterium | reverse complement strand
CAATCACCCTAACAAGGGCGGATAGCATTAGCCTTAGCTGTAATATTCCCTCGGTGCCTACCGATTCAAGGAATACCGCCTACCGTATGGCTCAGGTGTTTTTTGAGCATACCGGCATTGCCGGTGGTGCCGATATAGTGATAGATAAAACGGTGCCGATAGGTGCCGGAATGGGTGGTGGCTCGGCAGATGCCGCCGCTGTGCTTGTAGGGCTTGATAGAATGTATGGCACCAACCTATCCTCGGCTGTGCTTTTAGAGCTTGGCCTTAGGGTGGGCAGTGATCTGCCGCTCTGCCTAACAGGCGGCCTCTGCCGTGTAGGCGGTGTCGGTGGCGATATAGAGGTTATCGATAGGCCGCTACCCTACCTTTTTGTTGCGGGTATGGGGGGCGAGTCCGTCTCCACCGCCGAGGCATACCGCCGTTACGACGAGATGTTAACCGATAATAAGGCGGATACGGCCGATGCAATAGCAAGGCTAGGAACCGAAAGCTTTTTTGATGCGATGAAGAACGACCTTGAATTTTCCTCCACCCTAAATTTAAAGGAGATTAAGGATGAGTTTTATTCGCATGGTGCGCTAAAGGCCATGATGACAGGTAGCGGTGCGGCTGTTTATGGGGTGTTTAAGGATGAACAGGCGGCACAAAATGCATTACAAAACCTCTCCCGCCCCGGCTATCTTTTGCGCCCTACCGCAAAGGCTGTCGAGATTTTAGGATAGAAAAAAGGAATAGACAAAAGATAACAGGGCAATCATCCTATCAACAGCAAGATAGGAAAGGATACCAGTTATGAAAAGGCTAGACATCATCGTTATCATCACTTTTGTACTTACGCTACTATCGGCCGATTTTTTTACCTTCTATGCAACGGCACAGCAGATAGAGGAGCAGACCCTGCGCCTGCATATCCTCGCAAACTCGGACGGTGAGGAGGATCAGGCGGCTAAGCTGGCAGTTAGGGATGCCCTGCTTGAGGGCACCGGTGATCTTTTCACCGAGAGCCACAGTAGCCAGCAGGCAATACTAACCGCAAACAGCCACATTCCGTTAATAGAGAGCATAGCACAGGATACCCTGCAGGAGCTTGGCATAGAGGATGAGGTTAAGGTATATACAACAAACATGTATTTTAACACCACATCCTACGAGGGCTTTACGATGCCGGCCGGCAACTATGATGCCGTACGTATAGAGATAGGGCAGGCACAGGGGCATAACTGGTGGTGCGTACTGTTCCCACCTCTTTGCATACCCTCGGTAGAGGGGGAGGCCACGGTGTCGGAGATGTTCGACGAGGATCAGCTTAACCTCATAGAGAGTGAATATGATATACGTTTTAAATCGCTGGAGATAATCGATACGATATTTAAGGATTAACTATGTTATCGCTAATACTCGGCCGTGCCGGAAGCGGCAAAACCCACCGGATAGAAAAGTTAATAAGAGAGCGTGCGCAGGGCGGTAGACGATCGGTGCTGATAGTGGCCGAGCAGTATACCTCTACCGCCGAGCTATCGGCACTAAAAAAATACGGCGATAACCTCTGCCACCATATAACGGTAGCGGATTTCGGGCGTATCGCAAGGGTGGTGTTCGGCAGCTACGGCGGCAACGAGCCGGCCGTGGGGGATGCCTACCGTGTGGCACTCTGCCGGCGCGCGGTACTCTCCCTAACAGGGCAGCTTACATACTATACGGGCGATAGCCATAGCATAGGCTTTTACAGCCTGTGCGCCGATATCATAAAAGAGCTAAAGATGTGCTGTAAGCCACAGCAGTTAACCGGCCTTGCGGCAGGTGATAAGCTACACGATATTGCACTTATCTACTCGGCCTACGATAGCCTGCTATCCGGCCGTAAAGAGCCACAAGATCTACTGCTTGATGCCGCAAACATAATCTCGAAGCATCCGGATTTTATGCAGGATACCGCCTTTTTTATCGATAGCTTTGATGGCTTTACCTACCCCGAATACGAGGTTATAGCAGCACTGCTTGCAATAGGCCGGCCTGTTACGGTTGCCCTCTGCGCCCCGTCCGAGAGCCTAAGCGATGATTTTTTTGATACGGTACGCCTTACGGCGGCAAGGCTTAAAAGGCTTGCCGCACGGCAGGGCATACCGGTAGCGCCCCCTACCCTTTTATACGAAAACCACCGCAACACCGGCGCATTAGAACAGCTTAACATGCTGATGTGTGGGGAGGATGCCGAGCCGGAGGATCCCCCCTGTAATATTACACTTACCCCCTACCCTACCCGTGCCGACGAGGCGTATGCGGTAGCGGCGGCAATCCATGCCGATGTTAGGGGGGGCAGTTCATATAAAGATATAGCCATAGTAATGCGCAGTACCGAGGATTACTACAGCGAGCTAATGCGTGCGCTAGAGCTTTTTGATGTTCCGGTATACCTTGATCTGGAGGGGGAGCTTAAATTCTGTGCACCGGCGGCGGCTGTAGCCTCGCTAATATCGTTAAAAAAGGGGGTTAACAGCGAGGATATCCTAACGCTTGTTTCCACCGGGCTTTGTAGCCTTGAGCCGGAGGAGCTGGCAACCCTACAGGATTGGATACTGCGCTTTGCCCCCACAGCACAGGATTGGCGGTGCGGTGCCGAGCTACCGCAGGAGGATATTGTGGCAGGGCGTAGCTGGTGCGGTGGTGAGGCGGTACGTGAAAAGCTTATGGATTGTTTAGCCCCACTTTACAGCGGTGAAAAACCGCTAGTAGAGGCTATCTACGATGTAATCTGCAACCTTAATATCGCCGAGAATATAAAGGATGATGAACAGCTAAGGCGGTATAACCTTATAATAGATATACTTGATCAGCTACACAGCCTTGATACCGATGGCACCCTTAAGGCGCAGGAGCTACAGCACCTATATAACATACTGCTACAGAACACAAAGCTACACAGCCTACCTAGGGTGATAGATTGCGTTACGGTATATCAGCCAGATAGGATTGTGGGAGAGGGGATAAAAACCCTCTATCTCATGGGGGTTAACAGCGAGGTTTTTCCGGCAGAGGTTGGTGCCTCCGGCCTGCTAGACCATAGCGACAGGGAGCGTCTGGCGGAGCAGGAACTTTTACTGCCGGGGCTTTTTATAAACCGTGTCATGCTGGAGGATCTATACCTATATAGGGCGGTAACAACGCCGAGCGAGCGGCTTCATATAAGCTACATAACCGAAAACGGCGCAAAGCTCTCCACCGCACTCCTGCCGGTAGCCGGCAACATAGAAAGGCTTAGGCTAGATCCGCTTGATCGTGTGGCAACACCGGGCGCCGCCGCGGTAACACTTTCCCGCCGGCTGTTTACAGAGGGCGCAGAGGAACAGCTAGTTAGCGATGCGCTTATTCAGGGGGGCGATAGGCATATTATAACCGCTATCGAGGGGGCATCTCAGCCACCCTGTTTTAACCTACAGGACGAGCAGGTTGTGTCGGGGCTTATAAAAAACCTGTCACTATCGGCCGGCAGGGTATCAAGCTACCGTAGTTGCGCCTTTAGCTTCTTTATGCAGTATATACTAAAGGTAGAGCCGATACGGCGCCTAGAGCTATCGGCCGATATTGCCGGCACCCTTATCCACCATATAATGGAACGGCTTATGGCAGAGCATTCCGAGCTTACCACCCTTAGTGATGAAAAGCTGTTCTCCCTCTGCCACCTTTACACCGCCGAGTGTGTGGATAGAATGTTTGGTGAGCGTGTATCGGTCAGCCAGCGGTTTTTAATAGAGCGGCTACAGCAATCGGCCGCACAGCTACTTCTGTTTTTAAGGGAGGAACAGAAAAACAGCGCCTTTAGGCCGGCACGCCTAGAGCAGGATTTAAGCCACCGCATAACCACACCGGACGGCCTAACCATCACCCTGCGGGGTAAGGTGGATAGAATAGATAGCTGTACAATAGACGGGGAGCGGTATATAAGGGTTGTAGACTATAAAACCGGCAATAAAACCTTCTCGCTTAGGGAT
>CAYJOX010000092.1:2425-2684 GCA_964371915.1 uncultured Oscillospiraceae bacterium | reverse complement strand
GTGTTGATATCCAGCTGTTTCTATACCTTTTCTATGCCGCCGAGAAGGGGGAGGTACCGGCAGGCACCTTCTACCTACACAACCGCCCAAGGCAGGAGGATGGCGGCATAAACTACCGTTACGATGGTGCGGCGTTAAAGGAAAACAGCCTTCTAGATGCTATCTGCCTACAGTACACCGCCCTAAAGACAAAGCCGGATGGCACCCTAGCCACAGGGCAGGAGAACCGCCTGTTCGATAGGCAGAAGGCACAGCGGAT
>CAYJOX010000092.1:0-2415 GCA_964371915.1 uncultured Oscillospiraceae bacterium | reverse complement strand
AGCTATTATTCGATATAGCAAGGGATATGTCGGGCGGGGAGTTTGATGCAAGGCCGATTGATATAACAAACAGCCCCTGTGAGTATTGTGGTTACAGGATAATCTGCCGTAAAACCGATACGGACGGCAGGGAACGCACCGTTACATCAACCGCAAAACCTTTTGAGGAGTAGAGTATGGATAAAAATTTTTATAAACAGTGGGAATCGCTATATAAACAGGAGACAAAGTTTTTAAAAAGATTTGCCGAGAAAAAGCCCTCGCCGCTGGATAGCTTTCTGGCAAACAAGGTGCCGGCAGGCCTACAAAGTACCCTATCATCCGCCTTTGCAAAATCCTTTGCGGTTATATTCGAGAAGGGCACCCTCGTTATAGAAAAGAGTTATAATAAAGAGGAGATAGAGCTAAAGCACAAGGTTAACGCCTATGCCTACTCGCTAAAGCAGGATATGAAAAGGGCAAAGGCCTTCGAGCGTGATGCTGCGCGCTCATCACAGAAAAACGTTATTATATCGGGCGCTAAGGGGGTAGGGCTTGGGCTACTGGGAATAGGCCTACCCGATATTCCGATATTTATCGGCATGGTTTTAAAGGGTATATATGAGATTGCGCTACAGTACGGCTTTGAATACGAGAGTGAGCAGGAACGATATTTTATACTAAAGGTAGTTAGCACCTCGCTATCCCACGGGGAGGATGCCCTGAGGGCGGATACCGAGCTTAACGATTTTATACGCCAGCCGGCAATACCGCAGGGCTATGATGCGGCGGCGCAGGTTGATGCCGTGGCGGCCGTGCTATCCCGCGAGCTTTTATATATGAAATTCGTACAGGGGCTACCTCTCGTAGGGGCGGTAGGCGGCATATACGATGCCATATTTGTAAAGAGGATACTTAGCTATGCAAGGCTAAAGTATAAAAGAAGATTTTTAGCTAAACAGGGAAGTGTATAAAAGGAGGTTTTGAGATGAGGGATAGGCTTATATTTGTAGGGGAGATAGCAACCCCCTATAATAGGATAGAGGATTGCCCACGCAACATAACGCCGGATGGCCCACCCTGCACCGTTACTATATATAAAGAATTTGTAAAGGAGTGTTTCGGCCTTGTAAAAGGTAGGCAGATAATAATACTCTACTGGCTGGATAGTGAGGATAAAAAGGATGCAAAGCGCCCGGGCGATGTGCCACAGCAGATGGGTGCATTCTCGATAAGAACACCCCACCGCCCAAACCCTGTAGGGGTAGCGGTTACCGAGATAAAAGAGGTAGATGTTAAGGGTGGCACTATTCTGGTATACGGCCTTGATTGTCTAAATGGCACAAAGGTTATTGATATAAAGCCGGCAATTTTGGAGGAAAGGGTTGCACAGCGTTAAAAAAACGTGGCGTAATGCATAAAAATACCACCATTTTACTCAAAATAATGTACAACGAACAAAAGTGTTGGAATTGTGATAAAAAATTTACAAAAAAAGTTGACATAACAACCTTGTTTGTTTACAATTAGTATAAACGTTTATTTAATATAAACAAAAGGTATACATATACGAACTTTTTTGAGGAATTGAATTATGAAAAAACTGTTGACCACTTTTTTTGCAGTTGCAATTGCCCTTAGCCTGTCACTTAGCACATTTGCTATGGACAGTATCACAACCCCAATTGTTCCGGTAGTAAACGCCGCAGACTATGATTCGGTAGTACAGGGCGCAGGCTACATATCGGTAACCCCACTCTCGCCGTCAGCACACCAGGCGGTAAACGCAAAACTGGATACCGATTCTCAGGGAATGGCAAACCTATACGGCAACCCCGGCCCAGATCATACAGCTAGCGCACAGCTAATATCGCTATTTAACTTTGCCGCATACGACAATAATCCCGATGGCCCGGTACCGATGCTAAATAGAGGAATTGACGTTAGCCTACCTGTAAGCGGTGCGGTTACCTACGACCCAAGCTACCAGACTTTACAGATGGTGGAGCTATTAGGAAGCGACCATCAGACCGGTGCCTACAACAACTATCAACCGGTAGGTGCTAGCTATGTATCTGCTACTAACTCACTTGATTTCACCCTGCCACCAAGTGCTGCTACTAACCGTACATTGGCATTGCTTGTTATCTCAATCAGTAATAATGTTGTACTGGATTCCGGTAATGCACCGGCAGCCGGCGATGTAAGCTCTACCGATTCCTCGGCAACCCTCCCTGCAACGGTAACATTTGAGGCTGATCCTACCCTAATACCCAACCAAAGCGCTGTAACCGCAATAGTTAATGCAGGCACCCCAACAGCATTAGTTACAACCCTTGCCGAGGGGGCACTGCCCAGCACAGAGAATGTAGGCCGTATACTCGAGGTAATTCCGTTCGATTTCCATGCAGAGGATGCAGGCGGAACCGCACTACC
>CAYJOX010000091.1:0-6764 GCA_964371915.1 uncultured Oscillospiraceae bacterium | reverse complement strand
CTCCCCTTGCCGGTATCGCCGTTTAACGATATTACGATGCAGGGCTTAGCGTAGCTACGCATAAGCCGCGCGGCGGCAAGGCCTATCACCCCCTCGTGATGGTCGTCCCCGAACAGTACAAGGATGGGTTCCTTTGCCTGCTTTTCTGCCTCTACCGAGAGCTGTTCTATAAGTGCAAGCTCCTGTTTTCGGCGTTCCTCGTTGCACTCCTCTAGCTGCTGTGCAAGGTAGTATGCCTCCTCCTCATCGGTAGATAGAAGTAGCGATAGTGCCGCTACAGGGTCTTGCATCCTGCCGGCAGAGTTAATTCTGGGGCCTATGGTAAAGCCGAGAGTGTTGCTATCTATCTCTCTGTTTTGCTGTTTTGCTGTTGTTACTATCGCCTCTATTCCGGTGGAGGGGTGCTCGTTCATTACCGATAACCCCGCCCTTACGATTGTGCGGTTAAGCCTGTTTAGTGGCATAACATCACACACCGTGCCAAGGGCCGCAAACTCGGAGTGCTCGTATAGAATATCGTTTACACTGCAACCCTCCATTGCCGCCACAAGGCATAGCGCCACACCGGCGCCGGAGAGTGTCTCGTAGCCGCTGCTATCGTCCTTCTGCTTTGGGTTTACTATTGCCGCCGCCTCCGGCAGCTCGGCCGAGGGTTCATGGTGGTCGGTAATAACAAGGGTAATGCCATGTTTTTTTGCACAGCCTGCCGCCTCTAATGCCGATATGCCGTTATCTACCGTGATAATAAGCCCTACCCCTTTATCGGCAACTGCCTCTACCGCATCGGCTGTGATTCCATAGCCATCCTCAACACGGTTGGGTAGTTTATAGTATACATCCGCCCCTATCCCCTCAAGGTAGTTCATCAATATTGCGGTAGCGGTGACCCCATCCACATCGTAATCACCAAACACTACTATTCGCTCGCTCTCCTCGATAGCGCTGTAGATAATGGCCGTTGCCGCCTCTATATCCTTTAACCTAAACGGGTCTATCAACTCCTGCTCGGCTGGGTCGCCTCTGCGGCCCATTAGCTGGCTGTAAAGCGTGCCCTCACCTTTTGGTATATTCCATCTTTTATAATCAAGGTTTATCATATTACCTCAACTTACCTCAACAATAGCGGTATATTCTCCTATAGCGAAAACATTATCCGCCGATGGTATCTGTATGCTAACCGGTACCTCCTGCAACCCCTGTGAGGTAGATACATCGGCAAAATCTATCTCGGCTATTACCGATTCGGGCTGAATTGTTTCGAGTGTATCGGCATCACCTATCAGCACAACATCGGCAATTTGATCGGTGGCAACCTCAAGGTCTACCCCTTGCACCGGATTTTTTATCCTAAAATCGTCTACCGTAACGGTTGTCTGTGACATGCTACTTGTGTTAAGGATACCGTAGCGGTAGTAATATTATCGAGATTAGTAAAGCCGGAGGGTAGGGTAATAGTAAAATCGTAGCTTGCCCCAAGCTTAAAGGTTTTAAGATCGATATACCCTATTAGCAGATCCCCCGCCTTTTCTATACTGGCTTCATCTGCCGCAACATCTATAACCGCTGGGCTTATGGTGTAGTTTAAGGTCTCTACATCAAATCCATCCGGTATATTTATATACTCAAACTTTGTATCCATCTGGCCGGTTTTTAAAACCGGTATTGATATCTCGGCAACATTCGTTGCCATTGTAATATCCTGGCTGTTTACCTCCTGCCCATCGGCATCGTACAGCACTATATCACCCTGTGCAATGGTTCTCTGCGAGAGTGGTGTGCCCTCCTCATACTGTACAACCGCCTGTGCAATACGGTTAATTTCTGAGGCGGAGCCCTGAATGGATATCTCGGTAGGTGTTACCGATGGTAGGCCGAGTATATATCCATCCTCTACGGCGATACTCTGCACATTTACCGTTACGGGGAGTGTTTTACTCTCGATAATA
The DNA here is from genome assembly GCA_964371915.1 of uncultured Oscillospiraceae bacterium. Lineage (GTDB taxonomy): Bacteria > Bacillota > Clostridia > Oscillospirales > Ruminococcaceae > CAYJBH01. Next base: position 4,818 of record CAYJOX010000091.1, on the reverse strand, counting down.
TCCACCCTAATTTCGGTTTCAAGCGGTGTAACCGAGAGGATAGAAAAATCCGCATAGTTATCGGCCTTTGTAACATTTATAGGTAGCTCATAGCTACCGGGGCCGGTTATATAATCATACCTTACCGTAACATTAAAATCGGAGGGGCGCAGCGCACCCACTAAGGTACGATCACCGGTTACATAGATATCCACCGTGGCCTCCGGTGTGCCGATAATACTAAGCCCCTGCGAGCGTACCGATACCTCGTCTATACTAAAGTTAACCGGAACATCCTCTATCACACCGTCATAATTGGTATCTATGGTAGTTACCACAAATATCCAGCCTATAAGCCCCACAAACAGGGAGAATATGATGTTAAAGTTGCGGGATTCAAAAAGCCTTGCAAAGTTAGGCAGCCTTCTATTCTTCATCTTCCGACTCCCCCTGTTTCTTCTTTCCCTGCTTTTTTGTACTTCCAAACAGCCGCCCGATTATGTTTTGCTTACCCTTTTCCTCGCCCTCACCATTGGCGTGAGGTATAATATCCTCCAGTAGCATACTATATAGGCTGGAGCGGTTGATTCTTCTTATTAGAACGCCGTTCTTTGCTATCGAAACGGTACCTGTTTCCTCCGATACTACTATTGAGATAGCATCGGTAAGCTCGGCGACGCCAAGTGCCGCACGGTGCCGTGTGCCAAGATCTTTGCTCAGATCTAGGTTGCCGGAAAGTGGCATAACACAGCCGGCACTAAGCAGGCGTGCATCGGATATTATTATAGCACCATCGTGTAAGGGTGATCCGTTGTAGAATATATTACATAGTAGCTCGGTTGAGATATCGGCATCTATCTTTGTTGCGTTACGGCTGTAATCGTAAAGGTTAGAGCTACGCTCTACCACGATAAGTGCACCGGTATGCTTGTCTGAAAGTTGCTGAACAGCATCACAGATAAAGCTTATCGCCTTCTGCCACTCCTCCTTTGTTTTATCCTTCATTCTTCGCCTTACAAAGAGGTTAGAGCCTAAAAACCTTGCCCGCCCCATCTGGTCCAGGCCACGGCGTATCTCGGGTTGAAACAGCACTATAAGTGCAATAATACCGAAATCCAGCACCGTTTGCAGTAGGTAGCCAAAGGTTCTAAGCCCGATCTCCCCTGCAAGTAGATTTGCGGCAAAAAGTAGCAGTATTCCCTTTACAACCTGGCTTGTGTTGGTATCTCGTACCACGACAATCAGCCCATACACGGTAAGCGCTACCATCAGTATGTCGATAACATCCTGTATTACCATGGTGCTAAATATTGCGTAGGCACTCGCAAAGGTTTCTGCAATCCAGATGCTCATTATATTAATATCCCTTTCATAGGCTGTTAATGCAAACTACCGCCTGTGCGGCAATCCCCTCACCGTTACCGGTAAACCCGAGTTTTTCCTCGGTTGTCGCCTTAACCGATACAGCGTCTATCGGCAGGCCGGTAGCTGCCGCTATATTTTCCCTCATGGCCTGTATATGTGGCGAGAGTTTTGGTTGCTGTGCCACTATAGTGCTATCTATATTGGCTATCCTGTAATTCCGCTTCCTTAAAAGGCCGGCTACCTTACATAATAGTTTAATGCTGTTCGCCCCCTTATAGCGCATATCTGTATCGGGAAAATGCTTGCCGATATCCCCAAGGGCCGCCGCACCAAGCAGTGCATCGGATATCGCATGGCAGAGCACATCGGCATCGGAGTGGCCGAGTAGGCCATACTCATATTCAATCTCTACCCCACCTAAAACAAGTGCTCTATCCCTTACTAGGCGGTGTACATCATAACCCTGGCCAACCCTCATTGCCTCTCCCTGTGTAGCTTTTATATCCTGTGGTAATGTTATCTTGATATTATCGGCATCGCCCTTTGTAATTAAAACCTCATGCCCTGCCTGTTCCATTACCCCACAATCATCGGTTGGGGCGGTAAGGGTACATTCTGCCGCCGCCTTTAGGTAATCCTCCCGATAGAAAGTTTGCGGTGTCTGCACCGATACTAACCTCTCCCGTGGGGGGGTATCCTGTACATAGTTGCCACCATCTAAAAGCTTAATTGTATCTACCACCGGCACACCCGGTGCGGCTATCCTTGCCTTTTCCATAGCCTCTAGGGTTCTTACTATAACATCCTTTGTAACAAATGGCCTTGCACCATCATGAACTGCTATTATCTCGCTTTTGGTTTCCTTTACACCGTTTAAAACAGAATCGAACCGATTCACGCCGCCATCTATTATCATAAGATTATAGCCTTGCAGCTCTTTTTCAAGGTATGGGCGGTTTTCGCCGGCAACCACAACTATCTCATCGAAATACCCACAATCTATATAGGCATTAACCGAACGGCGTATAACAGTATCGCCGCCAATTTTTAGTAGCATCTTATCACTGCCAAAGCGCCCACTACGCCCTGCCGCAACTATTACCGCCGCTACCGCTCTACCGTTAAACATCCCTACCTCATAACCGAAAGTGCAACCGCAGGTAGCGATACAATAAGGGCGAACACCGTGGCAACAGGGCTTATAAAACCTGATAATAAAACCGAAGCCACAACACACACCACCATAACTGCAACCCTACCTATATAGTATATCTGCCAACTTTTACCGTTTTTTGCGGCAAGCATAAGCATAAAATCACCGATTGTAGCGGCTACAAACCCTAATAAAAGTCCAAAAGCAACAGCACTGCTCATTGCACCGGCAATAAGATAGATAACGGCTATCACCGCTACACCTACCCCGGTAAACGCCGCCGCCTTTAGTAGCTGCCTTTGTTGCATTATACTCCTTTTTTTAAAATTTATTATACAAAACGCCTTATTTTAATTATATACAAAAATGCCTTAAATTACAATGCACAAAGATGACAAAATATAAAAAAACTACCCCGTAGCCGGATAAAGCACCGGTATACGGGGTAGTTTTGGTTAAAACGAAACTACTTAAGCTCGATCTTTGCGCCTGCTTCTTCAAGTTTCTTCTTGATCTCCTCTGCATCTGCAGCGGATACAGCCTCTTTAATAGCCTTAGGAGCGTTATCAACGATCTCCTTAGACTCTTTAAGACCAAGGCCTGTAACCTCTTTAACTGCCTTAATAACAGCCATCTTGTTACCGCCAACCTCAGCAAGAACAACGTCAAATTCGCTCTTCTCTTCAGCTGCTGCGCCACCTTCGGCACCGCCGCCTGCCATCATTACCGGAGCTGCTGCGCTAACACCAAACTCCTCCTCGATTGCCTTTACAAGCTCGTTAAGCTCAAGCACGGTCATGCCTTTGATTTCTTCTATAAACTTTGCAGTATCTGCCATTTTACTATCTCCTTTATTTATTTTTAATGTTGTAGCAGAGAATTATGCGCCCTGCTCCTCTTTTTGCTCGGATACGCGGGACAATGCAACGGCAAGGCCGCGAACATTGCCTGCAAGTGCGCTACACAGCATAGCAAGTAGCTGCTCTCTGCCGGGCATCTTGGCCATAGCTGCAACGGTCTCTGCGCTTACAGCTTTGCCCTCCATGAATCCACCTTTGATGGTAAATACACCCTTGGAGTTATCGCTGAATTTCTGTAGGATCTTTGAAATCTCGATAGCATCGCCCTCAACTGTGGCAAGTGCTGTGGATTCCTTTAGGCAATCGCTTAGGCCCTCGTAAGGAGTGCCCTTAAGTGCGAGTTCAAGCATTGTGTTTTTAACAACACCGTACTTAATGCCTGCTGCACGTAGCTCGCTGCGCAGTTTTGTATCGTCTGATACGTTGATACCCTTGTAATCTACAAGAACACCCGATTCGGACGACATGATCTGTGCGTTAAGATCGGCAACCAATTTCTTTTTTGCATTTAAGGTTTTTTCGCTTGGCATGGTTTTTCACCTCCTTTATATCTGTAAATATAAAACCTCTCCCCAAAAACGGAGAGAGGCGGCAAAATTTTAGTTAAGCCACTACTTCTCCTCGCGGGGCGAGCATTACTGCCCTTACGGCCCTTGGGCCACCACGGTCTTTGGATTGGGAGTGTTTTTAATTGTCTGTTCCGGCTTTTACTGCCGGATGTTTTTCATACTATGAAAAACTATACACCGTACTTGCTTGTTGCAAGACGCACGCCGGGGCCCATTGTAGAGGCAACCGATGCACTACGGAAATACTGGCCCTTAGCGGCAGATGGTTTTGCCTTAGCTACAGCCTCCATAACAACGGTTAGGTTCTCACAAAGTTTCTCGGCACCAAAGCTTGCCCTACCGATCGGCACATGGATAATGTTTGCTTTATCTAAACGGTACTCAATCTTACCGGCCTTTGCCTCTGTTACAGCCTTGCCTACATCGGGGGTAACTGTACCGGCTTTTGGGTTTGGCATTAGGCCACGGGGACCAAGAACCTTACCAAGGCGGCCAACAAGACCCATCATATCAGGGGTTGTTACAAGCACATCAAAATCTACAAAGCCCTCGTTTTGGATCTTTGCAACTAGGTCATCATCGCCTACAAGCATAGCGCCTGCTTCGGTAGCGGCCTTAGCGGCATCGCCCTTACAGATAGCAATAACACGTACATCCTTACCTGTACCGTGGGGAAGTACCACAGCACCACGTACCTGCTGGTCGGCATGGCGGCTGTCTACACCAAGCTTAATGTGTAGCTCTACCGTCTCATCAAACTTTGCCTTTGCGGTTTTACAAACGAGATCCATTGCCTCGTTATTATCGTACTGCTTTGTGCGATCTATAAGCTTTGCACTCTCGTTATATTTTTTTCCGTGTTTCATTTTAAATAATCCTCCTGTGGTAATAG
>CAYJOX010000090.1:5202-6770 GCA_964371915.1 uncultured Oscillospiraceae bacterium | reverse complement strand
GGATTGGGCTAGTTATCCCCCATATGGGGCGTATGTTAGTAGGTACCGATCACAGAGTTTTGCTACCGGCAAGTGCTATGATAGGGGCAATCTACCTTTTAGTTATAGATACAATAGCAAGAACCGCTACAACGGCAGAGATACCGCTTTCAATCTTAACGGCCATTATCGGTGCACCGGTCTTCATATGGATGCTAAGAAAAACTATGGGGGGCAACTCATGATTTTAGAGGTTAAAAACGGCCACTTTTCTTATGGAAACTCCGAACTGTTAAACGATATTAACTTTAAGTTAGATAATAATGAGGTAATGACAATCTTAGGGCCTAACGGTGCAGGGAAAACCACCTTACTAAAGTGTGTAATGGATTTTCTTCACTGGAAAACCGGCGAAACCTATGTTGCAAAAAAGCCCTTACGCTCCTACGATTCAAAGGTGCTTTGGAAGAAGATAAGCTATGTTCCACAGGCAAAACGTGGTGCATTCTCCTACCGTGTGCTTGATATGGTTGTGATGGGGCTAGATACGCAGACCGGCTTTTTTAGCACACCAAAAAAGGAACATTATGATCTGGCGATGCAGACAATACAAACTTTAGGGATAGAGGCATTGGCGCATCGTTTTTGTAACCATCTATCAGGGGGAGAGCTACAGATGGTAATGATAGCACGTGCATTGGTATCTAACCCTGATCTGCTTATCCTAGATGAACCCGAATCTAACCTAGATATGAAAAATCAACTTCGCATTCTTGATGCTATAGAGCGGGCGGTGCACGAATTTAAAACAGCCTGCCTTATGAACACACACTTCCCTAACCATGCACTTAACATATCAAACAAAACCCTATTAATGGGGCATAATAATACAAAGGTGTTCGGTGATACAAGGGATCTAATCTCTGAGGATAATATTAAAAGTTATTTTGGAGTTCAGACTAAGATATTATCTTTTAGTACAGAAACACAAGAACACTGTACTATCTGCCCCTATAAAATAGCAGCAGAAATCTAACCCTTAACTTAAGCCCCCCTACCATCGGCTATTACCGTTAGTAGGGGGGCTAGTAATATTTATATTGTATGGTTATTAATTTAGAGGTGGCAACTATTTAACCTTATCCATATATTCCTCGTACCCTTCCGCCTCCATCTCCTCGTACGGGATAAATCTTAGTGCAGCACCGTTTATACAGTATCTCAGGCCACCATCATCTACCGGGCCATCATCAAACACATGCCCCAGATGGGAATCACCGGCATTGCTCTTAACCTCGGTGCGGCTCATTCCAAAGCTACTATCGTCATGCTCCGTAACAACCTCATCGTCAATCGGCCTTGTAAAGCTTGGCCATCCACTACCGGAGTCATACTTATCGGCCGAGCTGAAAAGTGGCTCACCCGTTACTATGTCTACATATATCCCATCAGCCTTATTATCGTTATACTCACTTGAAAACGGGCGTTCGGTAGCACCGTTTTGCGTTACATTAAACTGTTCGGCGGTTAACGTATTCTTTAGTTCATCCTCACTCGGCACGGTGTATTCACTGCTATTCCAAATGAAT
>CAYJOX010000090.1:0-5192 GCA_964371915.1 uncultured Oscillospiraceae bacterium | reverse complement strand
TAATGGTTTTACCTCATCAAGAACATCCATATTTATATGGCAGTATCCGTTAGGATTCTTTTTCAGATAATCTTGATGGTATTCCTCTGCATCATAAAAGTTTAATAGCGGCTCTACCTCTACAACAATTTCATCCTCATAATCCTTTTGTAGGTTTGTAAGGTGTGCATCCGCAACCGCTTTATCAGCCTCATCTACATAATATATGCCGGAGCGATATTGGGTTCCTCTGTCGTTACCCTGCTTGTTTAGCGAAACAGGATCCACAACTGCAAAGAAATAGGTAAGAAGTTGATCTAATGTTACGACCGTAGGATCGTACAAAACCCTAACTGTCTCGGCATGGCCGGTACCATTATGAATTACATCCTCATAGCTTGGGTTTTCTGTTGTACCGTTAGCATAACCCGAGACGGATTCCTTAACCCCCTCTATCCGAGCCATATATTCCTCTACGCCCCAAAAGCATCCGCCGGCTAAATATATAACAGCTAGATTTCCGTCCTCTGTCAATTCTTCTATATTTAGTTCTTCGATATTATTTACCTTTGCCATCTCTTCCTCCGTTTGATCACTACCCATGCTATAAGCAGCGCAACCTACAAATACAACCGCAGCCAAAATTATAATAAGCACCGCATAAAGCTGCTTTTTGTATGTAACCATGATTATTTCCTTTCTAACTAGATAATACAGATAGTGCATCCTATCTATACATTAATAATATAGTCGAGTTGTACATATTTTATGATCAACCGGTGAAACATTTGTGATTTTTAAACCTAATGTGCCACAGTATTAAGCCAACAAGCCGTAGTTTTATTGACATTGACATAAAATTCTGATATTATGAAACTGGTTAGTTATGAGGAAATAACAAGGATGTGCCTATGTACGATGTAACAATAATAGGAGCTGGAATTTCTGGGGTTTCCTTAGCGTTTGAACTATCTAGATACAACCTTAAAATATGTGTAATAGAAAAGGAAAATGATGTCTCAATGGGGACTACACGGGCAAACAGCGCAATTATCCATGCAGGGTACGACCCTAAGCCCGGTAGCCTGATGGCCAGATATAATGTTAAAGGTTCGGCAATAACCGGGCAGCTGTGTGAGGATTTACAGGTATTATATAAAAAGGTAGGCTCGCTTGTTTTAGCCTTTAATTTGCAAGAGCACGAAACGATAAAGGAATTATATAATCGTGGTATCGAAAACGGGCTTGAAAAATTAGAAATTATATATAATGAAGAAATATTGCGCAGAGAGCCACACATATCTAAGGAGGTATACTCTGCACTCTATGCACCCGACTGTGCTGTTATTAGCCCATGGGAGTTCTGTAACGCTCTCGCCGAGCTTGCCTTTTACAACTCGGCAGAGATAAAGACGGATACAACGGTCTTAGATATAAAAAAAGCTGTAAACAGCTTCACCGTTATAACCGATAAGGGCAATATACACAGTAAGCTCATAGTAAATGCCGCAGGGGTAGCGGCCGATAAGATTAACAATATGGTCGGCGGGCAACCATTTAGTATAAAGCCATCTAAAGGCGAGTACTATCTGCTAGATAAAAGCCAAGGGCACCTACTAAACAGCGTAGTGTTTCAGTGCCCTAACGAGCATGGTAAAGGTGTTCTTGTTGCACCCACCGTTCATGGTAATCTAATAATTGGCCCGAGTGCCGAGGATTGTGCACCGGATGACGATTCCACATCGAGTGAAGGGTTGCACCTTGTTAGGCAACGAGCGTTAAAATCTGTTCCTACAATAAATTTCAAAGAAAACACACGCAACTTTGCCGGCGTACGAGCAAACTCTACCGAAGATGATTTTATCATAGGCGAAGAGAAGTGCTGCAAGGGATTTTTTAATATCGCTGGAATAAAATCACCCGGGCTCTCCTCGGCTGTAGCAATTGCACAGGATGTTGCTACGATGATTATAGGCCGATTGCCGAACACCGAAAAAAAGAATAATTTTATCGATAAAAGGAACCTGCTTCGTGTTGCCTACCTCGATTATGAAGAACGCGCAAAGATAGTACGAGATAATCCGCAGTATGGCAAGGTTGTATGCCGTTGTGAGGGTGTGACGGAAGGTGAAATATTGGATGCTTTAAAGCGCCCGTTTGTTCCACCATCGCTGGCAGCTGTCAAACGCAGGTGTTTTGCAGGCTCAGGAAGATGTCAGGCAGGATTTTGCGGGCCTAAGATTGTGGAATTAATTGCAAAGCATCACGGTATACCGCCCACCGAGGTTATGTTGGATGGCAACGGAAGTAATATAATAGTAGGAAGAACTAAAGGTGAGGCCGATGAACAGCTATAACGTGGTGGTTGTCGGGGGAGGGCCGGCTGGCCTTGCGGCAGCCCTTGGGGCCAAGGAGAATGGGGCTGAAAAGGTACTAATAGTAGAAAGAGACGAGATACTCGGTGGCATCCTTAACCAGTGTATACATAACGGATTTGGCCTTCACCGCTTTAACGAGGAGCTTACAGGCCCGGAATATGCAGGCCGATATATAGAGCTTGTTAAGAAAAATAAAATCGAGATACTATGTAACACCACACTTTTGGAGGTTACCCTAGATCGAGAGTTAATATTAACAAACGAAGCAGATGGTGTTACTAAAATTTCAGCCGGTGCAGTAGTGCTTTGTATGGGTTGCCGTGAGCGAACCAGAGATGCGATTGCCATACCGGGAGATAGGCCGGCAGGAGTTATGACAGCCGGCACAGCACAGCTGTATGTTAACACTAAAGGCTATATGATAGGCAAAAAGGTGGTTATACTGGGCAGTGGCGATATCGGCCTTATTATGGCAAGAAGGATGACCCTAGAAGGTGCAAAGGTACTGGCATGCATAGAGTTAATGCCCTACTCTAATGGGCTAAACCGCAATATTGTACAGTGCTTAAACGACTTTGATATTCCGCTTTTACTATCTCACACCGTAACGAGGATAACGGGAAAGAATCGATTAGAAGGTATAACCGTTGCACAGGTTAACGAAAAACTCATTCCGATACCAAAAACCGAAAGAACTATCGGCTGTGATACACTACTGCTTTCGGTTGGGCTTATTCCGGAAAATGAGATAACCCAAAAACTTGGGGCCGAGATGGACAGTGTAACCGGAGGGGCAATCGTATACGACAATATGCAGACCTCTGTGCCCGGAGTATATGCATGCGGTAATGTATTGCATGTGCATGATCTTGTTGATTTTGTATCACAGGAAAGCTACCGTGCCGGCAGTGCAGCCGCAAAATTTTCATCCAGCAAAGGTTCCCGTAACGGCGCTATCACACAGCTAAAAGCTGCCAAAGGGGTTAGATATACTGTACCACAGCGTATACATAAAGGAGTGGTTGACGGTGATCTGGATATCTTTTTCAGGGTAGATAATATCTATTCTAATATGCAGGTAGTCGTAACATCAGGCAAGGAAGAACTTTTAAGGGTTAAGCGACAACACCTTGCACCCGGTGAGATGCAGTGTATAACCATAAAAGCCCAGCAACTTGCAAAATTAGGTACCGATATGTATATAGGCCTTGAAAGGAGCAACAGATGAAAGATTTAATCTGTATTATCTGCCCTAAAGGTTGCCATCTAACAATAAGCGATAGTGGCGATCCGGCCAGTGTTAAAGGGCATGGTTGTAAAAGAGGCATCACATATGCTACCGATGAGATAAGAAATCCGCTAAGAACTTTAACAACCACCGTCCGTGTGAGCGGAGGGGCCGGTTGCAGGGTAGCCGTAAAGACACAGCATCCTATTCCAAAGTCAATGATTTTCGAGACTATGAGATATCTTGACAAGATTGAGCTTATTGCGCCTGTTAATGCAAAGCAGGTTGTAATAGATAAGATTCCAGGCACAGATATTGCAGTTATAACAACTGCAAGTTGTATATAAACAAGGAGAATTATGAAGATCACCGGTGCAATTTTTGACCTAGATGGTACAATACTTGATTCGATGCACTGTTTTAAACCTATAGGTTTAAAACTACAGGAGAGATACAGCTTTTTAAATGCAAACAGCAAAAGTTTCTACGGTTATTCTATACCTGAGATAGGGCAGATATTAAAGGAGCAACATAATATGCCGGAGACGGTAGAGGAGTTTGTAGCCTACACAAATTCGTTGGTAGAAGATGCTTTTTTCAACGAAATTCTTCCTAAGGATAGTGTAGAGGCATTCCTTAAAGATCTCAAAAAAAACAACATAGAGATGGCTATTGCAACCCTATCCGACCGCTACCTTGTAGAGGCGGCATTAAAAAGATGTGGGCTACTTCACTATTTTTCTGCCGTGTTTTGTTGTGGCGAGATTGGAGTTGGCAAACAAAGCCCGGAAATTTACGAACTGGCAAGGCAACACCTTGGCACCGATATAAACGATACCTGGGTATTTGAGGATTCGCTCTATGCAGCCACCACCGCAAAAAAAGCCGGTTTTAAGGTTGCCGGAATCTATGATATTCACTCAAAAAAGTATCATAATGATCTAAGAAGTTTGTGTGATATTTTTATAGAAGATTACAACATTGCTTTTGAAAGTATAATAAATTTATAGTTATCTACGGAGGTGTTTATGCCGGCAATTGCGGCACATTTTAAGTTTGGGCAGATTGTTTTTAACGCCCTTAACGATGATATCAAACAGGTGATTTCAAGCAACAAGGAGCTTTTTGACCTTGGGGCGCAGGGCCCGGATCTTTTGTTTTATTACAACCCACTTAGGCGAAATACCATCTCAGAATATGGGCATCGTATCCATGCGCATTCGGGAGAAAGGTTATTTGGTAACATTCTGCACCGCAAAATTTCCAAAAGCCCCGATATACTTTCCTATGTTTTGGGCATTATCTGCCACTACAGTTTAGATGTTGCCTGCCACCCCTTTGTTAATGCATTTTCGGGCAATAACACAGCCATGCATACAAGCCTTGAGTCGGATTTTGATTTAGAAATAATTAAAAATTATGGCATGGTGCTTAATCGCAAAGTTTATATCCCCACAGATGTGGATCATGCGGCAGTTGCAGCGGTATACCTGTTAACCTCCGACGAGATACGTCGAGCTACGGTTTCTATGAACAATTACACCCAGCTTTTAACAAGAACCCACCTTGTTAAATTTGGAGAAAAACTTCTAGGTAAAGAAGGAATA
>CAYJOX010000089.1:0-6820 GCA_964371915.1 uncultured Oscillospiraceae bacterium | reverse complement strand
AAAAATCATCATCGTTATGTGCTATCAATATATCGTTATCGTTGCGCTGCATCAACCAATCGCCGATAACGGTTAAATCCCCTGTAATCAAATCTATATCATAGTTAAAATTATCTGCGCCGTTAAGAAGATATTCTTCAAGTGCCGCTATGTAAAAATCTATAGCGGTGATAAACTCAATACTCTGTGCAGGGTTACTTACACTTTCGTAGTACTGCATCGAAGAATTTATCCCCTCAATAGCGTAAAACACCTGCTCTACCGTTAAATCTTCTGTTTTTAGTCCGTTTATAGCGTTAGAAAAAGAAACCTGGTAGTTATTAACAGCAGTTTGAGTTCTTGCATACTCTAACCGGTTCAACCTGTTTAACTCGTTAGTTAGATAGGCCGACAATGTTACAGCGATAACGGTAACTACTAGAAGTATAGCGGTTATTATCTTAAACTTTTTCGTCATATACACCCTCCCCACAATACCTCTTAGCTCTTAGCTCTTAGTTCTTACCTACAACCGCACCCTACAGTTGCAGGTAAGAATCACACAGCGTATTTAGCACACATCCTGCGCAGTTTGGCTTTCTGGCATCACATACCGCGCGGCCATGCATAACAAGGCGGTGGCAAAAATCGCTCCCCTTTTCGGGTGGAATAATATCCCAAAGTTGCATCTCCACCTTTGTGGGATCCTTACCCTTTACAAGGCCCAGCTTGCCGGTAATTCTTATGCAGTGGGTATCCGCCACTATTGCCGGCTTGCCGTAAACATCCCCCATTATAAGGTTTGCCGATTTACGCCCAACGCCGGCAAGAGATAGTAGATCCTGCATATTATCCGGCACCTTGCCACCGAAGCTATCACAAAGCCGCTGTGCACATAGTATAAGGTCCCTCGCCTTCGATCGGAAAAAACCGGTAGAGCGTATCAGGTCGCACAGCTCGTCAAGGTCGGCATCCTTCATCGCCTCGGGGGTGGGGTAGCGCTCAAATAGGGCCGGCGTTACCATATTAACCCTCTTATCGGTGCACTGCGCCGCAAGCCGAACCGATACAAGCAGGTGGTATGGGTCGGGATATTGCAGGCTACACTCCGGCAGTGGATATTCTTCCTCTAAAAGCTCTATTATCTCCAAGGCTTTTTGTTTCAACATGGCTCACCTCAACACTGATCTTGTTCCCCTTGATTTTTCACAAATTATATCATATAATATTATCAAATACAAACTGTGAGGGAAAATATGTTTAAGGATTTTTTTGATGCCGGAACCTTTTTGATGGATAGCGACCCCGAGATTGGCGCCGCTATAAATACCGAACTTGGCCGCCTACGGGATGGCATAGAGCTTATAGCCTCAGAGAATGCAGTTTCTCCGGCCGTACTTGCGGCGGCAGGCAGTATACTTACAAATAAATATGCCGAGGGTTACCCCGGCAAGCGTTACTATGGCGGCTGTGTAAATGTTGACACGGTAGAAAGCCTAGCGATAGAGCGTGCAAAAAAATTATTCGGTGCCGACCATGTTAATGTTCAGCCCCACTGCGGTGCAAACGCAAACACAGCGGTATATTTCGCCTTTTTACAGCCGGGAGATACCGTGCTTGGTCTATCACTCTCCCACGGCGGGCATCTTTCACACGGCCTACCTATAAACATATCGGGTAAATACTACAACTTTATCCCCTACGAGGTGGACGATACCGGCTATATAGATTACGATGCCCTTGCAGCCCTTGCCAAGGAGCACAGCCCCAAGATGATAGTTGCGGGAGCCTCCGCCTACCCCAGAACCATTGATTTTAAACGCTTTAGGGAGATTGCCGATTCCTGCGGTGCAATGCTGTTTGTAGATATGGCCCATATTGCCGGCCTTGTTGCGACAGGTGTTCACCCCTCCCCCATACCCTATGCCGATGTGGTTACCACCACAACACATAAGACACTGCGTGGCCCACGTGGCGGCATGATTTTATGTAAAGAGCAGTATGCAAAGGATATCGACCGTGCGGTATTCCCCGGCACACAGGGCGGCCCGCTAGAGCATATCATAGCCGCTAAGGCCGTCTGCTTTAAAGAGGCCGCAAGTGATGAGTTTGTACAGTACCAGAAGAATGTTGTAAACAACTGCGCCGTTCTTGCAAAGGAGCTTATGGGCAGAGGCATTAACCTTGTATCGGGCGGCACCGATAACCACCTTATACTGCTAAGCCTTGTAGGCACAGGCTGTACCGGCAAGGAGCTGGAGCACCGCCTTGACGAGGTTGGTATTACCGTCAACAAGAACACCATACCTAACGACCCCGAAAAGCCGTTTGTAACATCCGGCGTACGTATCGGCACCGCCGCAGTTACCACCCGTGGTTTTGGTGAGCCACAGATGCGCAAGCTTGCCGAGCTTATCGATCTAACAATCACCGATTTTGAGGCTAAGAAGGACTATGTAAAGGCCGAGGTTGCGGCACTTTGCAGAGATTTCCCACTTTATGATTAACAGAAAACCACTTGCCGAGCGCCTTCGCCCCACCACATTAAACGATGTAGTGGGGCAACGGCATATTCTCGGGGAGGGAAGCATCCTTCGCAAGGCGCTTGCCGCAGGCGAACTGCCCAACATGATATTTTACGGCCCACCGGGTGTAGGTAAAACCACCGTTGCCTCGATACTATCGGAGAATGCCGGCATGACCTTGCACCGCCTTAACGGCACAAATGCAGGCACGGGGGATATTAAATCGGTAATCGCCGATATTGGCACACTGGGCAATAACGGTATACTTCTATATCTTGATGAGATACAGTATCTTAACAAAAAACAACAGCAATCGCTACTGGAATCGGTAGAAAGCGGCGACATTACCCTTATAGCATCCACCACCGAAAACCCATATTTTTATGTCTACGGTGCGCTGCTTTCAAGGTGTAGTGTCTTTGAGTTTTTACCGCTGGAAAACGAGGATATCGAACTGGGGATAAAACGGGCGGTAGAGCGTGCCGGCGATGGCGCCGAGATAACGGAGGATGCACTCGCCATGCTTGCGGCCGGTAGCGGCGGCGATATGCGCAAGGCGTTAACCTCACTCTCGTTACTGCTTGCCGGTGGCGAAAAGCAAATAACCGAGGGCATGGTGGCGCAGATAGTGCGCAGTAGCGCCGGTAGCTACGATAAGAATGGGGATATCCACTACCGGCTACTCTCCGGCCTACAAAAAGCTATCCGCGGTAGCGATGAAAACGCCGCACTGCACTACCTCGCACGCCTTATAGTTGCCGGCGATATTATTTCACCTATTCGTAGGCTACTGGTAATAGCGGCGGAGGATATCGGGCTTGCCTACCCACAGGCAATGCCGATAGTAAAGGCGCTTTGTGATAGCGCCCTACAGCTAGGCCTACCGGAGGCGGCAATACCGCTGGGCGAGGCGGCCGTACTGCTTGCAACCGCCCCAAAATCCAACACCGCCTGCACCGCTATACATGAGGCGATAGCCGATGTTAAAAGGGGTGGTTTTGGGGATTTTCCGCGGCATCTAGATAACCTTCAGCAGGGAAAAACCGCCCCTAAATACCTATATCCGCACGATTATGAAAATAATTATGTAGAACAGCAGTACCTGCCGGACGGGCTACTAGGTAAAAAATACTACGAGTTTGGTAATAATAAGACGGAGCAGGCCGCAAAGGCCTACCGCGAAAAGATATTAGGCAAAAAAATATAGGAGATATATTATATGTTAGATTACTATCTGGTGGGGTTTGATTCCACCTACCTTATGCTTGCCATTCCGGCATTCATATTTGCAATCTGGGCACAGTTCTCGGTGAACTCTACCTTTAAAAAATTTAGTAAGGTAAGTACCTCAAGGGGGATGACAGGCGCCGATGCCGCAAGAGCCATACTGGATGGGCATGGGCTTCACAATGTAAGGGTAGAGCATATTCAGGGTAATTTAAGTGATCATTATGATCCGAGGGATAATGTTATCCGCCTATCCGATTCGGTTTATGGTGTTTCCAGCGTTGCGGCGGTAGGTGTTGCGGCACATGAGGCCGGCCACGCCATACAACATGCCGATAACTATGCGCCGATACGTATACGTGAGGCGATAATTCCGATAACACAGGTAGGCTCTACCCTATCCATGCCCCTTGTATTTTTAGGCATTATCCTGCCTGCTTTTGAGGTTTTTATAAACGTGGGCATCATTCTGTTTGCCTTCGTTACACTATTCCAGCTTGTAACATTGCCGGTAGAGCTTAACGCATCATCCCGTGCGGTAAAAATTCTTACCGCCGGAAATTATGTAGATGATCAGGAAAGGCAGGGCGTGAAAAAGGTTTTAACCGCCGCCGCCATGACCTATGTTGCGGCGCTTGCAACCTCGCTTGTTTCACTGCTTAGGTTAGTGCTGTTAGCAAGGCGTAACGATTGATGAGTGAGAGACGCACGGCCTGCGATATTCTTATACGGGTAGAAAAGGGCGGATACTCCAACCTACTACTTGCGGCATTGCCACAGGAAAAGGCAACACCCTTTGTTACCGCCGCCGTATACGGCACGTTAGAGCGCAGGGTTACTATCGATGAAATTTTAGCGGCACTAATAAAAGGGGGGCTTTCCCGCCTTGATACCGAGGTTTTAGCGGTGCTTCGAATTTCGGCCTACCAGCTTTTATATATGGGCTCGGTGCCGGAATATGCCGCCATAAACGAGGGGGTAAAGCTGTGCCGTGCCTATAAAAAAAGTAGTGCTACAGGGCTTGTAAATGCCGTACTCCGCAAGGTTAAAACGGCTAAGATTCCAACCACCGAAACTGCAAGATATAGCCTACACCCCGATATTATAAAATCCTTCAAGGAGGATTACCCCGATAACTATCAAGAGATTGCCGAGGCAACGCTACAGCGCCCTAACTGCTGTATCTATGCCAACCTTAATAAGACAACGCCGGCAGAGCTTGCAACCCTACTTGCAAAGCAGGGGGTAACCTGCCGTGAGGGGGTTGCCGAAAACACCCTAATATGTGAGGGGGAGCCACCGGTAAAGGCACCAGCGTTTAGTGAGGGGCTTTTCCATGTTGTAGGCACTAACTCCGCCCTTACGGCGCAGGGCCTGCTTGCACAAAAGCCTAAACCGGTGCTGGATCTATGTGCCGCACCGGGCGGTAAAACGGCGATACTCGCCATGGGGGCACAGCATGTTGTTGCCGCCTAGCTACAGCCAAACCGCATATACGCCATGCAAAAACAGCTTACAAGGCTTGGCGTTACAAACATAGAGTATCTTCAAAACGATGCATCACGTACGGTGCCAAAGGGTAGCTTTGATGCCGTTCTGTGCGATGTGCCCTGTAGCGGCACCGGTGTAATATCCCACAAGCCGGAGCTTAGATACCAGCCGCTGCGCACAAAGGGGCTATTAGATATACAGGCCGCCATACTTAAAAATGCGGCGCAGGCGGTTGCCGTGGGAGGGGTGCTCTGCTACTCCACCTGCTCCCTCTCCCGTGATGAGAACGAGCGGCAGATAACGGCATTTTTGGAGCAAAACCAAGGTTTCGAGCCGATAGACCTACCCTTTGCACCGCCACAGCGATGCGAAACCTCTAAGGGGATGATAACTTTTTTTCCTAATAATAAAATTTTTGATGGTTTTTTTGTGGCATTTTTGCGAAAAGTATGGTAAAATATAGTGAGTAGCGGTATTTTGCAGGAGAACGGCATGGTACAGAAGGCACAGCTGTTATCACTCACAATTTCACAGCTCGAGGCACAGCTTAAAGAGCTGGGCGAGCCGGCCTTTCGGGCGAAACAGCTCTACGATTGGTTGCATAATAAACGGATCGAGGATTTACGGCTTGCCACCAACCTACCTGCAAAGCTTAAGGAAGATCTTTTACAGATTTACAGCCACAGCTACCCAAAGGTAATAGCCACCCAGAGCGATAATAAAGGTGCTACAAAATATCTGATAGCCTATCCGGATGGTAATGCGGTAGAGGCGGTGCTTATGCATCACAAACATGGCGATAGCCTTTGTATCTCTACCCAGTTTGGTTGTAGGATGGGTTGCACCTTCTGTGCATCTACCGGTGCAGGCTTTGGGCGGGGGCTTACGGTGGCAGAGCTACTTATGCAGGTATACCTTATAGCCAACAGGTGCGAATCACCCCCGAGATACCTTGTGCTTATGGGGGTAGGCGAACCGCTGGATAACTACGAAAATGTTATAGACTTTTTGCGTTTACTTCAAAGCGATAAGGGCTATAATATGGCAGGGAGAAATATAAGCCTCTCCACCTGTGGGATAGTTCCAAAGATAGAGCGTTTAAAGGGCGAGGGGCTACAGCTAACACTCTCCATCTCACTACACCGCACCACCGACGAGGAGCGCTTAAAGGTAATGCCTATAACAAAGGCGTATCCGTTAAAACAGCTAGTTGCGGCGGTTTATAGCTACCTAGAGGTAACGGGCAGAAGGGTTAGCATAGAGTATGCGGTAGTGCCGGGAGAGAACGATAAAGGCGAGGATGTTACAAGGCTAAAGGAGATGTTCTTCGGCCGCAACCTTCATATTAACCTGATACCGATTAACCCGATAGGGGATATCCCCAAAAAAGGTGATAGCGCAGACATTGCTACAAGGCAGATGTGCCAAAGGCTTAACGATGCCGGCCTATCCTGCACCGTAAGGCGAAAGCTTGGAGCGGAAATAGATGCTGCCTGCGGTCAACTTAGAAGAAGAACATTGTAGCAATTTTAGGAGAAAGCATTTGAACATTGCCGGCAGAACCGACATAGGATGTAAGCGCACCGAAAACCAGGACA
>CAYJOX010000088.1:0-6859 GCA_964371915.1 uncultured Oscillospiraceae bacterium | reverse complement strand
CAAGATGGAGATTGCTGCAAAGATGCGTGTGATGGAGTTTGCAAGGTTTTTCCAAAAATACATTCCGGGCTTTGAAGATTCCTATGTTATAGATATGAGCAACCAATCGTTACAGCGGCACATCCGGTTTGTAGAGAGCGATTCAAAGCTAACGGAGGAGGATATTAAGGCACAGGGCAGCTACAGCGATTCCATCCTTACAAGTTTTGTGCGTTTAATCGGGCAGGGGCGTCAGAACCCCTACCAGCTAATGCTACCAAAGGGTGTTAAAAATGTAGTCATGGCGGGTAAGTTTGTTACAGGCTCCCTTGCGGTACGTGCAATACCGGCAATAATGGCTATGGGGCAGGCGGCAGGCATAGCGGCGGCACTGGCGGCTAGGAAGAATTGCTCGCCCGATGAGATAGATGTAACCGAGATACAAAAGGTGTTAACAGAGCAGGATGCACTCTATAAGTTAACGGATTAACCGGGGATTTGATATTAACCGCATAAAATAACATCTTTTACGGATGTTATATGTGAAAATAGATGGAGGCTATGAATGGAAAATAAAAAGTATGTAGAGAAAGCCCGCGAAATTCCGGTATACTGCGAAACCGACGTTCTTGTAGTAGGCGGTGGCCCGGCAGGAATGGCGGCGGCGGTAGCGGCTAAGCGTGCAGGTGCAGATACGATGCTTGTGGAGCGATATGGTTGCTTTGGTGGAACCATAACACAGGTTGGTATGGGCGGCATAGCATGGTACCGTTACCCAAAAACGATAGAGGCAGGCGGCCTTTCGAGAGAGTTTGAGGATCGTGCCAACGCATGGCAGGGCAAAAAAAAGGTTGTAGGCTTTGCGGAATCACAGCTCGATACCGAACCCTTTAAATATGTTGCCGATCAAATTTTAGTAGATGCCGGTGTGCGCACCCTACTGCACTGTGCAGTTGTAGATGTAATCGTAGAGGATGGCTGCATTAAAGGCGTAATTACCGAGAGTAAATCCGGCCGTATGGCTATAATGGCTAAACGTGTTGTAGATTGTTCCGGCGATGCCGATGTTGCCTATCGTGCCGGCGCACCATGCAACAAGCGAGAAAAGAGCAAGATGCTTGGCTGTACACCGATGTTTAGCTGTACGGGGGTAGACACAAAGAAGCTGGATAACTACCTTAAAAATGAACTTAAACCTACCTTTAGGCACTGGGGCGGCTACTGGTCGATAGATGCACCTGAGGAGGATTTAGATCTACCAAACCCACACTATATGGGAATACCTATGGCAGAGGTTCAGAAAAAAGGTGTTATTGAACAACGTGAGAATGTGAGTATCGGCGGTTCCTTTAACCGCATGGACGATAACGGGCAGACACATAACATGAACTGTGTGTTTATAAGCAATTTTGACGGCACCGATGTAGAGGATCTAACAAAGGCGGAGATAGTGGGCCGGCAGGGAGTTTATGACACCCTAACCTGCCTGAGAGAGGGAATACCCGGTTTTGAGAATGCAAAGCTTCGCAATTTCGGAATGACGATAGGGGTGCGTGAAACCCGCCGTATCGAGGGGCAGTATACCCTAACCGGAGAGGATGTTATATCCGAGGCACGCTTTGACGATACCATTGCGGTTATACCGGAGTTTCTTGATGGAGAGAACTTCCTGCGTATGCCGCAGACAGGCAGATACTACCAGATGCCCTACCGTATGCTTGTACCGCAAAAGATAGATAACCTACTAGTGGCGGGGCGTTGTATATCCTCAGAGCCTATTGCAGTTGCCTCCACACGCAACATGGTTTGCTGTTTTGCCTCCGGCCAGGCGGCGGGTGTTGCGGCGGCAGTATCGGTTAGCACCGGCACCGGCACCGCAGCTGTAGATATTAAACAGGTTCAAGAGGAGCTAAAGCGGCAGGATGTTCGCATCGATTAAACTGTATTAGATTCTGATACAAGCAAAAACATTAAGTTTTATGTAGTATTAGATTTTGATAAACAAACAACAAGGAGAAGAATATGAAAAAACTTTTATCGAGTACCTTAGCATTTGTGCTTTGCTTGACACTGCTTGCATCCTGTGCAGGCGAAGCGGCACCCGAGACACCGGCAACAACAGAGGAACCAACAACATCTACATCTGAGGCCACCGGCACAGATACTGCCGCCCCTGCCGATGGAGATGGCGCGATGGGCGCCGGCAAGGATGGAGCACCAACACCCGAAAACCCTGTTACATTTTTACTTAGCCACACCTTCTATGTAGGCAACCCACTTGATATCGCCCTTAAAGAGGTTGTGGCAAACATAAACGAGAGAACCGGCGGTTCTATCATCATCGAACTATACGATGCCGCATCTATCGCTAACGGTGCAGATGCTATCGAGCAGATCGTTAACGGATCAAACCTAATTAACTGTACCGCTATGGGCGCTATGGCAGACTGGGTTCCGGAGGTTGCTATCTTCCAGGCCCCTTTCCTTATCGAGGATGAGGAGGAGTTTAGTTTCTTCTGTGATTCAGAGTTTGTTGACCAGTTAGAAGCAAAGGCCGAGGAAGCCGGACTAAAGATTATCGAGATCGATTACAACTTCGGAATGAGGCATCTTGCCACAAGCGAAACACCTGTTCGTACATTAGACGACATTCAGAACATGAAATTCCGTAGCTTTAACCAGGTAGTTGCAATCCAGATCTATGAGGCAATGGGTGCTAACCCCGTACCTATGGCTTGGTCGGACGTTTATAGCGCACTTGAGACCGGCATGATCGAAGGTTATGATATGCCTAACGGTGATGACTACGATATGGGTATGCACGAAGTTATCAACTACAAGACAGAGACAGGCCACTCGGTAGGACACTCCTCCGCTGTTATGTCGCTTGACCTTTGGAACACCCTAACAACCGAGCAGCAGGATATCATGATGGAAGAATTCGATGCCGGTGCAAAGCTAAACAACGAGCTAATTGCCGAGTTTGAAGAGGTTGGCCGCCAGGGTCTTATGGACGAAGGCGTAGAGATTATCGAGATCGACCGTGAAGAGTGGTTCGACCATGTTCAGCCTTTCTACGAAGCACTTCCAGGTTGGGACACAGGATTCTATGATCTTGCATTCGAAGAGCTAGAGGCTTACCGTGCAGGCAATGCCTAACAACTAATAAACAATCTGCTTGGCGAGCAGCAAACTTAACTGCTCGCCAGGTTATTTGTTTCTAAACCTACCAAATTTAAGGAGGAAAGCATGGGGAAATCAAAGCCCAATCGAATATGGCAAACTCTTAGCAGATTGGATGAGGTTATCGGCATGAGTATGCTTGTAATTATGACGGTAATGACTGCACTCAATGCCATTCTCCGCTATGGATTTAATTTTATCATTAACCAGGCAGAGGAGATAGCAATTATATCATTTCTCTGGATGACCTATATGGGTATCTGTGCAAACTATAAGACAGAAACACATGTTTCTATTAATGTTCTTGTAGATCTACTACCGGAGAGGATAGTTAAAGTAGCTAACGTTATAATCACAATATTTGTTACATTTATAAGTGCCGTCTTTATGTACTATAGTGCATATATGACCAACCTTGTTGACAAAACAACCTATATCATGCGATTATCTTATTTTTGGGTATATCTCGCCATGGCGGTTTGTTTTACACTTATGACTATCTATGGATGCGTTAAGCTTGTAAGGCAGTTACAAGGAAAATCCACCATCCTACAGGAGACAGGTATTGTAGATGCGTTAGACGAGGCAAGAATGGAAAAGGAGGCCGCCGAACTGGAGGCCGCTAACAAGGAGGGGGATAAATAGTATGGATTTTATAAGTTTTGTACCGCTTCTTATAGCCTTTGTACTGCTGTTTTTGAAGGTGCCGGCAGGTGTTGCCTTGCTCGCCTCATCGATCTATTATTTTGTATTTATGGATACATCGGGGCATCCTTCAATGTCACTTCAGATATTGATTACCGGAATGGAATCAGCACCGCTACTGGCAATCCCATTCTTTATTACGGTAGGCGTTGTTATGAACTACTCCGGAATAAGCAAGAGACTAATGGCATTTGCCGATCTACTGGTTGGGCATCTGCCCGGCTCGCTAGGGCATGTAAATGTTCTGCTAAGTGCCCTTATGGGTGGTGTTTCCGGCTCGTCCAATGCCGACTGTGCGATGCAGTGTAAGATGGTTGTTCCCGAGATGGAGCGCCGTGGTTACCCTACCGCATTCTCCGCCGCTGTTACAGCATGTTCATCCATTATACCGACCATTATTCCACCCGGATTAATGCTTGTTATCTACTGTATGGTTACCCGTGCCTCTATCGGCGATCTGTTTCTGGCCGGCTACATACCGGGTGCGTTGCTGACAATAGCCATGCTGATTACAGTTCATATTATCGCCAAAAAGAAGAACCTTGCCGCAACACGTGAGGAGAAGGCTAGTGCTAAGGCTATTCTAATAGGCACTAAGGATGCTATCCTAGCATTAATAATGCCGTTCGGCCTTATATTTGGTCTACGTATGGGTGTGTTCACCGCAACAGAGGGTGGTGCAATTTCGGTTCTATACTGCCTGATTGTAGGTGCCTTTATCTACCGAGAGATTAAATGGAAACACATGATTCCTATTATTAAAGAGGCTTTTTATGCCTCCGGTTCGGTACTGTTTATCGTTGCAAGCGCAAAGCTTTTCGGCTACTACCTTACATGGGAGCGTATCCCCAACATGCTTTCAGAGATGATAATGGGAGCGGTAGATAACAAATATGTTTTCCTACTATTCCTAAATGTCTTCCTCCTAATTATCGGTATGTTTATCGATACCGGCCCACTTGTTATTATACTAATGCCGCTACTTATCCAGCCGCTTGAGGCTATGGGCATTAGCCTAATTCATTTCGGTATCATGTTAACACTTAACCTACAGATAGGTGGCCTAACACCTCCCTTCGGTTCTATGATGTTTATCACCTGTAACATGACTAGGTTAGAGATAAAAGACTTTGTCAAGGCAAGTGCACCGTTTTATGCCTGTGTGTTTGTAGTTCTATTAATGATTACCTTTATACCCGGCATTACCATGTTCCTGCCAAATCTACTTTAACAGATAGATCAAAAAAAGAATCTCTTGTATTTTAACAAGAGATTCTTTTTTATTGTATCCGGCTATTCAACGACAATAACACCTACACCATCCGGAACTGCAACAATATGTGCATCCGGCCCTTTGCGCCGTATGGCTATGTCTAACGCCTCATCCAGTGTATGGGCATACTGCATCTTCATCTCCTCAACCATGCCCTTTAAATTCGGCTCGGTTACCATTATTACATGGTGTTTCATCATAATTCTTGCCATAATCTGGTACTGCCATTGATCGTGCGGTGTATCGTCCTGTGCTATTGCAATAGTCTGCTCGTATAGGGGCGCCATGTCCTTACAATCGCGAACCACCTCATAAAACAATCGGCTTCCGGCGCCATCTATACACTCAGAACAGATGATAATACAGGCATCCTCGGCGGCGCAGGCCTCACAGGTGGACATGCTTTTTACCGTCTGATATATATTCTGATCAAGAGGTGCCCCGTTGTTGGATGAGATGATAATATCTCCCTTTTTTTCCGGCTTTACACAGCAGATTGATTTCAGCTTCTCGCATCCGGCCAGATGTGCCTCGATAGCATCTCCTGCAAAGGCGTGGATTGTATGCTGATCCTTATCCAGTATAACGTTTACTATATACTCTAGATTAACCATGCGCACCGCCGCAACCATATCCCGGTGGATTAGATTTCCATCTAAGATACCGGCACGAGAGCATTCGTGGCTGATAAAGGCGGCACAGTGGTTCCCAAACACGGTTTTTCTATCACAGATACCGGGCAGCACACTCTTTCTACCGCCGGAATAACCGGCAAAAAAGTGGGGCTCGATAAACCCCTCGGCAACAAGTAGATCGGCATCCGCCGCTATCTTATTAATACGAAGCTCTGCCCCGCTGGGAAGTGTTCCGATAGGCACATTTCCCACGGTACAATCATGCACTACTATCTTTTCGTTCTCGTATATCTCATCCCCAAGTTTCTGGCGAAGCTCATCCTCACAGCTTCCTCTATGGCAACCGGTTGCAACAAGCAATGTTATTTCAATATCGCTGTTTTTGGCACGCATCTGCCCCAACATAGCCGGCAATATATCCTTGCTCGGTACAGGCCTTGTATGGTCACTTATAATCACAACGGCCGTTCCTTTTCCAACCGCCAATTCATCAAGGCGTTTTGAACCTATAGGAGCCTGCATTGCATGCTCCACGCACTGCGCCCCTGATAGCCCGCTAGGCAGACTATCACTATGTGCAGACAATACTTCATAGGTGAATGTATCCTTGATAGTTAAATCGATATGTGTTTTACCATATGGAAAAGAAATAGGCATAGTAACAGCCTCCTGTCATTGATTGCATAATGCATATTGTATACAATATCATCTAATACTATTTTAAAATAAATTAATGCAATTTGCAAGTGTTTTTAGGATATTAATTTATATTTTTTCCCAAAAGATAAAAACAGGCCGCGGTAGATTACCGTAGCCTGCTTTTATATAACTTAATAGTGTTTTTTCTTCTTATGAAACTTTTTAAAGTAGACAAATGCGATTATCGCAACTAAAAGTATTATCACTGCCGGCATAATCCAAAAGCCTGCATCCTCCTCCGCTGTGCGGATGTCTGTCCATAGCTTATCCATCTCGGCGTTTACCTCCTCCGATAGGTGGCCAAATGTTGTGCCGTTGGCTATTACATCCGATGGAATAAAAACAAGAGGGTCATCCAATAGCTCGTCAGAAAGTAATTCTCTTG
>CAYJOX010000087.1:0-7029 GCA_964371915.1 uncultured Oscillospiraceae bacterium | reverse complement strand
TTTTCACATACCCACTAGACACGAGCTGGCCTGCCACGGCATCCCCGAGCCCCTCTATATCCATGGCGGAGCGTGATGCAAAATGTATTATTCCACGCAGGCGTTGTTCCGGGCAGTTAAGGTTAACACAGCGCAGTGCAACCTCCTGCTCACTCTCTACAAGTATACTGCCACAGGCTGGGCATTCAGCCGGAAAGCTATAGGGACCACTGCCATCCTCATGAGAGAGAACCTTTACAATCTCGGGGATTATATCCCCTGCCTTGCGAACTAGAACGCTATCCCCTATCCTTATATCCTTTTCTGTTATAAAATCACGGTTATGAAGTGCGGCTCTGGCTACCGTTGTACCGGCAAGTATCACCGGCTCTAGATCGGCGGTAGGAACAATTGCACCGGTTCTGCCTACCGATATTGATATTCCAATAAGCCTTGTGGCTTTTTCCTCCGGTGGGTATTTAAAGGCCGCCGCCCAACGGGGGAACTTTGCTGTACTGCCAAGCAGTGGGCGCTGTGCTAGATCGTTAAGCTTTACAACGGCACCGTCTATATCAAAATCAAACCCTTTACGCTCATCACCTATTCTTTGTATCACCTCTATCGCCTGTTCAATATCGGTAACCATGGCGGCACAGGGTGGAACCGCAAAACCTAAATTTTTAAGATATGCAATGCTTTCGCTATGGGTTTTAACCGGAATATCTCCCTGCTGTAGATTGAATATAAATATTGAAAGCCCCCGCTCGGCGGTAATTCTGCTATCCTTCTGCCTTAACGAACCGGAGGCGGCATTGCGTGGGTTTTTAAATGGTTGATCGCCGTTTTCCTCCTGCTCTTTTACGATACGTAAAAACTCATCCCTCGGCAGATATACCTCACCCCGCACGGTAATGTTTAACGGCTCCGGTAGCCTTTTAGGTACCGAGCTTAAGGTAAGAATGTTAGCGGTAATATCCTCCCCTATCTCACCGTTACCTCTTGTAACACCTCTTGTTAAAACACCGTTTTCGTAGGTAATCGAAACCGAAAGCCCATCAATCTTAGGCTCAACCACATAGGCTGGTTCGGCAACTTTTTGCTTAACCCTATTATCAAACTCCCTTAGCTCATCATCAGAAAATACATCCTGTAGGCTTTCCATCTTAACAGGGTGTGCAACCTTATCAAAAAGATCATCGGCAACACCACCTACCCTGTTTGTAGGAGAGTTTTCTTCAAAATATTCTGGGTTTTCTTCTTCTAGCTTGCGTAGCTGTGCCATAAGGGAATCATATTCATAATCGTCTACCGTTGGGTTGCTAAGCTGATAATATTCATGATTATAAATTCTAATCCGGCTACGCAGTGTATCTATCTTTTTCTTAATATCCAAACAAACCTCATTAATTCTTTAGGATAGTATAACATAATACATTGCAAAAAATCAATTGTAATTTAATTAAAAATATACTCTAAACAGGTCGCTATCTGTCATACCTTACAACTTATCATCATGTAGTTTGACAAATCATACAATTTGTAATATAATTAAAGACAGACATTTTTAAAACATATCATTAAAGGGTTCTTTATTAATGATATGTTTTTTATTTTAATTAAAGGAAGATACAACAATGAAGTTGAAATTTAACAAGTTTGATTTAACTATATCTGCCGTGATAGTAGTTGCCTCGGTAGTGTTTTTTTATCTTTACAGTAACATGTCAAGCTATAACACACAGTATATCGGGCAGGAGTTTCAACCGGCCGAAGTTATAACAATTTCAGGTACAGAAACCCAGAGCAGCGTACTTTCTGACGGCAGCAGCTATGGCGAGATATTAGTTACAACCTTTGTAGCACGAATAACATCGGGCGAGCTTGAGGGAGAAACGGTTACTGCATTACAGTATTATGATAGTTATCTGTACGAGACACTTCGCCCGGTAGAGGTAGGAGATAAGATTATCTTATCAAAGACCACATCAGGTGATGTGATGGCCGACACCTGGTATTTTTCTAATATTGATCGCACATCAGGCATTATCATAGCAATTTTACTCTTCTTTGCAGTTGTTTTGCTGATAGGCCGGGGTAAAGGAATAGCCGCTATTATCTCCCTACTCTTCACGATAGCTGCAATATTTATAGTTTATGTCCCCTCTATTTTACACGGGTATAATATCTATCTTGTCACAGCAGGCATAGCAGTATATCTGGTTATTATGAGCCTATTGCTACTTAACGGGGCTAATAACAAAACATATTGTGCTATTGCAGGTAACATTATAGGTTTAATCGTTGCAGCTGTGCTTGGCATCGCTGTTAGCAATATTTTTATGATTAGTGGTGTAGTAAGTAACGAGCATATTACACTCGCTTACTATGGTAAAGATGTTGGATTTAGCATGCACGAAATCATCTGGAGTGGCATGGTGATCGGTGCACTTGGTGCTATAATGGACGTGTCTATGTCGCTTTCATCTGCCATGAAGGAGCTTTCGGACAACATGGAAAAGCCCACTGTGTTTGGGCTAATAAAAAGCGGATTGAACATCGGCCATGACATAATCGGAACAATGCTAAACACCCTCGTGCTTGCATATATAGGCTCTTCCATTGTGTCGGTTTTATTACTTACTATCTTTAATGATAATCTTTTAACTATTTTCAACTCCGAGCTTGTGCTTGTGGAGATTATGCAAGCACTCGTAGGAAGTACAGGAATACTTTTAACGGTGCCTTTTACCGTAGTTGTATGTAGCTATGTATTCACACGTAAACCTAAGGATAATAACTCATACCAGATTAACAGCGACGATTATCTTTTCGATATTAAAGCCCCCGGCACAGAAGAAAAAAGTAAAGATTAAAACCCATGACTATTTTTCATAATTTAGGGTAGACTAGAGATAGTAATGAATTTAGATGGAGCATTTATATGAAGTTCGCAAAAATAATATCTGCAATATTAGCAATTACATTTTTTACAGGCTGTAACAACATATCCGATATTGATATTTCCTCTCTATCAGCACCACAATCACAACCAGCATTTCCTACTCCGGAGCAGAGTATCGATATTGCCTTTACCGCACTTAAAGAGGGTGATATAGACACACTTAACCAGTACGTAGAGGATAGCACCTATTCTATCGAAACATTTGGTATAGATATTGCAAATCTAAACGAGATTGACCATGAAGCAATAACTACTATCGTGACAGATATAACCACAAAGCTATACAAAAACTTTGAGTATACTATTACCCAAACCACCGAAACAGATGATACCGCTACCGTTACTACAGTATTTGTAACACCAAACGGGGAAACTCTTGTAACCGAAGTTGTAGAGGATTTTGCAATAGCATACACTAAAAGCATGTTCAGCGGCGAGGTAAATGTAGAAAATCTTGCGATGGATGCGGTGCAAATTTTATCACAGAATCTTGATTCACCTGATCTTGAGATGACTGAAACCACTACCGATATAACCCTTAAAAAGGGTGAAGAACACTGGATTATAGTTGCAGACGAAAAGCTATATGATGCAATAACCGGCGGTACAATTACTGCCTCCGAAAACCTAATGCATACGGTAGAGATGTTTATGCCCTAACGCAATATAAATTTATCCCCCTAAATCATAACCTTGTGATTTAGGGGGATTATTATAATTACATTATTCTTTTAAAAGTTTTACAAAACTTTTTGCCGCCTTAGAAAGTGGTATATTGGCAGAGTATGCCATAGCTATATGCCTATCCTTTATCGGAGGGGTTACATTTAGCTCAAATAGTTCACCTGTTTTAAGGTACTGCATCGAAAATTCCTTTATAACACAGGAAACACCAAGTCCGATCTTAGAAAATTCAAGCAGTAAATCATGCGAGCCAAGCTCTATCTCCGGCTCTATATCAACACCATGCTTTAAAAAATAGCTATCTATATATCTACGGCTGGTTGACTTTTGTTCAAGCAGAATAATTGGCAGGGTTGAAAGCTCCTGAACTGTTAACATTTTTCCCTTTATATCGGCGTATTTACTCCCGGCTACGAAAATATCATGTACATTTAATAAAGGTTTTACAACAAGTCCCGTGTCTTGGTCGATAGGCAGATTTATAAACGCAATATCTGCCGATGATGTGTTAAGAAGATCTATACATTCTCGGGTTGTACGGTTAATAACGCTCATATTAATGTGCGGGAATTGCCTATTAAAGCTCTCAAGATGTGGTATAAGCAAGTATTTTGAGATAGTATCCGCCGCCGCAATCTTAACCTCACCTCTTTCAAGCTTAAGTAGCTCGTTTAATTTACTCTCTCCCGTCTTTATCAGATTAAGCGCAGGCTCTACATAGAAGAAAAGCTCCTCCCCCTCCCTCGTGAGGCTTACGCCTTTAGAGTTTCTCACAAAGAGCCTTGTACCGAGACTTTTTTCCAGGACATTAATTGTCTGGCTCACGGCCGGTTGAGTAATATAAAGCGATTCGGCCGCTGCGGAGAATGATAGCTTTAAAGCCACCTCATAGAACACCCTATAGTATTCTGTGTTTATATTAAAATTCTTCTTATTCATAAGCTACCATTATACCAACAATAATAAATAATAATTTTACTAATATCTGAAGATATTGTATATTATAATGAGTAGAATGTCAACATAATTAAGAATGGAGTTTAACGAAATGTCAAGAATGGTAGGTACTGTTTCAAGAGGAATAAGGGCACCCATTATCCGTGAGGGCGATGATATTAAAAGCATAGTAGTTAAAAGTGTCATGGAAGCCGCCGCAGCAGAAAAATTTGCAATTAGGGATCGCGATGTAGTAGGTATTACCGAGGCAGTTGTTGCAAGAGCACAGGGTAACTATGTTACAACCGAGATAATTGCAAGGGATGTTGCCGCAAAGTTCCCCGGTGGGCATATCGGCGTTATCTTCCCTATCCTCAGCCGTAACAGGTTTGCAATCTGTTTGAGGGGTATAGCTAAGGGGGCAAAAAAGGTAACCATTATGATGAGCTATCCGTCTGATGAGGTTGGAAATCACCTTGTAGATATGGACGAGCTTGATAAAAACAATATTAATCCATCTAACGATGTACTTAACGAAAAAAGATATCGTGATCTGTTTGGATTCAAAAAGCATACCTTCACCGGCGTTGATTATGTGGAGTATTATACCAACCTTATCCGTGAGGAGGGGGCAGAAGCTGAGATTATCTTTGCTAATGACTGCCGTACAATACTAAACTACACAAAGGATGTTCTGTGCTGTGATATCCATACACGTGAGCGTACAAAGCGCCTACTAAATGCAGCCGGTGCAAATACTGTGCTTGGCCTTGATAATCTAATGACAATATCTATCGACGGTAGCGGATGCAACCCGGCATATGGTCTGCTTGGTTCTAACAAGGCAACCGAGGCAACCGTTAAGCTATTCCCTACAGGTTGTGAAGAACTGGCAAACGAGATACAGGAGGCATTTAAAACATTAACCGGCAAAACTGTAGAGGTGCTTATCTATGGAGATGGAGCCTTTAAAGACCCGGTAGGAAAGATTTGGGAGCTTGCCGACCCGGTTGTATCCCCCGGCCATACTAGCGGCCTTGAGGGTACACCAAACGAATTAAAGCTTAAATACCTTGCCGACAACGATTTTGCAAACCTTAGTGGCGACGAACTTAAGGCGGCTATATCCAAGACAATTATAGAAAAGGATAAAAACAACCAAAGCCTTGTTGGGCAGATGGCTACGCAGGGCACAACCCCCAGAAGATTGACCGATCTTATCGGCTCGCTCTGTGATCTTACCTCCGGTAGCGGTGATAAGGGTACACCGATTATTCATATCCAGGGGTATTTTGATAACTATACAGATTAACAGTACAAACTATAAAAAGCCGCAATCCATTAACGGAGTTGCGGCTTTTTGCTAAACTGAGGAGGATATTATCTATGGATATTAAACCAGGCGAGCGAACCCTTACTATCGACATGGCATATGACGCAGGATTTGACCATGCGGGCTACGCTGACATAGAAAAAATGGAGTTTTTGCCCGAAATCCGCGGCATGTGTGAAGCCAATAGGTGTGGCAAATATGGAAAACGCTGGTCTTGTCCACCGGCATGTGGATCACTTGACGAGGTAAAATCCCAGGTACTAAGCTACGATTACGGTATGATACTACAGGCTACCGAAAAGATGGAGGATGACTACGACTGGGATGCTATACAGCTTGCAATAAAAAGATGTAGGGATAGTTTAGCCATAGTTGCAAAGCGGTTAAAGGATATTGGCAAGGATGTACTTGCAATGGGAATGGATGGATGTAGTAGATGTGAGAGCTGTGCCTACCCAGACTCACCATGTAGGTTCCCAGAGGAGCTAAGCCCAAGCATGGAGGCATGCGGGTTGTTTGTATCCAAATAGTGCGAAAAGGCCGGTATGAAATACACCTATGGCCCACAGACAATGACGATAAATGCGACTATATTTGTGAAAGAATAACATTTAAACCGTTGATTTTACTTTTGTAGAATAAGATGATTAAAATATGCTATATTTATAAAATCTTTATTACTGTTAAGTTTTCGTTCTATTTTGCTCATCTCCTCTACCCAACCCTCACGGGATTGTATATCGGAACCGTGTAGGCTTGCAAGGGCACGTACACCATAAAGCTCTTTTATATTAAGCCTATTTTCTAACCAGTTTAGAACATCGTTGTTAGTAAAATATTTTATATCACCAAAGGCTGATGAATAGGAGTAGGCGCCATCAAGTAGCCTATCTGCCTCGGGTAGATCATAATCCTGCACAACCGCCTGAATTATTCTACCGTTCGTGTTATGCCTTACTACAGACATAACCCCGCCCTTTTTAAGCACCCTTGAAAGCTCGGCAATTATCTCTTTTGGGTTATCTGTAAATTCAAGCACAAGATGGCATATTACAACATCAAAGGTCTCATCCTTCATCTCCCTTACTAAATTTATATCACCCTGTAACTGGGTATAGGCATTATCTTTTTCAGC
>CAYJOX010000086.1:1629-7051 GCA_964371915.1 uncultured Oscillospiraceae bacterium | reverse complement strand
GGTGTTAGCGTTAGTGTAATCGCCGCACCGGTTGCTACCTCGGTTCCTACCGCTATGGATTGTGCCGATACGGTGTATGATGGGTTAGGTGCTACCGTGGCTCCTGATGCGTCCTCATACTCGAACGTCACGTTTAAATCTTTATACTGGGACATAAGCCGTACCGAGGCCTCGGTTTTATCGCTAAAATCCGGTATTGACAGCGGTGCACCCACCGTTAGCTCTATCGCCGTACCCGGTGCAACCATAGTTCCTGCCGTTAGCGATTGGCTTACAACAAGCCCTGCCTTGCCTGCCACATACTCGCCCACCTTAAAGGTTATTGTTAGGCTGTTGTAGTTTGCCTTTGCGGTAGCCTCGTCCATCCCCTCAAAGTTCGGTACTGTCATACCCACATCAAGCGGATTAACGGTAAGCTCTATCTTCTGGCCCTCGCTCATCTCGGTGCCAGGGGCGATATTCTGTGCCCATACCTCGCCCGGCCAGCCGCTACCCTTTGAGCGCTCGGTAAACACCGGAACAATATTAAGCTCTTTACAGATTGCTATCGCCGCCTCTCTTGTTATCGGCTTAAGGCCAGTCTCATCCACAAGATCGGGGGCATATACAATTCCGCCACTAGATACAACAAGATTAATTGTAAAGGTTATGCCTATAGTATAATCCGATACCTCCTGTGAAAGCACGGTGCCCGCCGCCTGATCGGATACGGTGTATCTTGTGCTTACAGTTAGGTTTGCGCCCTGCTCGTTCTTGGGTGTTACCCATTCACGCACCGCCGTCTCGTTAGAGCCTACGAAGGAGGGTAGTACAAAGCTGTTACCGAGAGAATATACAAGCTCTAATATATCCTCATCGTTATACAGGCTACCCGCCTTTAGCGACTGGGATATTAACTTATCCTCCTCAAGGTTGGAGTAGCGCTCCTCTACTAGGGTTTTTATCCCCTCCTGTGATAATAGTATCTCGCCGCGCTCTCTTGTATAGTTAAATAGGTTGGGAACAAGTATCTCCTTGCCCCTTGAGACCTCGATAGTCACCTCGTCCCCTGTGCGAACCTCCTCCTCGGCCTTTATATCCTGCTTAATTATCATGCCCTTTGCAATGGTATCGTGGAATACCTCCTCGATAATAAGCTTTATGCCGTTTTCCTCGGCAAACTCCTCCGCCTCGTCAAGGCTCATCGTTAAGAAGTTGGGTAGCTTTACCGGCTCGCCCTCGCCTGCACCCCTTGAGAATACAACATATATAGGGGAATCACGCCTAACCTCATCCGATAATACCGTGTTATCGTTAACGGTAAACTCTATTACCTCGCCCTCCGGCACATCGTCGTTATCCTCGGTGGTTATACGAACCTTTGTCATATGGTTTTGTGCGGCCCAGTCCTCAACCTCCTGCATTGTCATGCCCATGATATCCGGCATGGTAACAAGCACCGATTGATCCGGCCCACGGGATAGCTCTATCTCGAATATTCCGCCCTCTATCCCCTCGCCCTCGGCTGGGTTTTGGCTTATGATATCGCCCTCCGGCACCTCATCGCTATACACATCGTTAATGCTTAGCTGTATCTGGTTTTCGTTCGCCCATAGCTCGGCATCGGAAAGCCTTTTGCCCACCATCGCAGGTGCGGCCGTGCCACCAGAAAGCACTACGATAAGCACTATTATAAGCACCACAACAATACCGGCAATAACATAGTACTGCACCGGCATCCTTTTTAATACATCTATAAGGGTGGGTGGTGTGCCGTTATCCCCCCCACCAGAGGTGGCGGCGGCGGTTGTAGGCTTAACAAAGCCACTTTTCTGCTCGTAGCTTAGGCCGGCCGGTGGGTTTGCCTGCTCCGGTGTAGCCGGGGTGGTGGTAGGTGATGCTACCGGTGCGCTCTGCACCGGCTGTGTGGCTACAGGCTGTGCGGCATCCCCCGCCCTATACGCAGAGGAAGGCGGCTGAGATTCAGCCACCCTTGCCTCGACATTTTTTTCAAGCTCGCCTACATTCTGCTCGCTCTTTTTTTTGTAGTTATCTAAAAAATTGTTAGCCATTTATTTCCCTTTAAAGCTTAAAAAGGTTAGTTCGTAATATCTTTTTTCTTAAATACAAATGTTGCTATAGCCATTAGCACCGCCGAGTAGATAAGCATTACTGCAATACCAAGCTCTAGCGATAGTGGCATACCCTTAGATACAAGCTCGGTTACGCTGTTATAATTCCCTACAAAGAAATCGTACATCGTTATATAGGGTAGCGGTGTAAAGGCGAGTATATCTATTGCAGGTTGCTGTGCAAGCCATGCCATTAATGTGGCTGCACCGAAAATTATCAGTACCGGCACTATTATAGACACCGCTATGTTTCTGGAAAGTACAGATACAGTATAGCTTAAACTATAGATAAATGCAACTGCGGAGGAACAGGCAAAGATATGCGCTATTAGCATTAGGAAGAAGTTCTGCTCGCCGTTTGCGGTATAGTTGGGGTAGCCGTAATCGGAAAAGCCATACATAAAGCCGTAAACTATAGCCTGTACGATAAACACGGCGAAGAATAGTAGCAGTATAATCTTTAGCCCTGCAATATAGCGGGAGAACAGCACCTTTATTCTTGTCCTCGGCCTTATCATTAACAGCCTTACGGTGCCGCTCTGGAACTCGCTCGATATTGCCCAGCCGCCTATAAGCACTGCAAACACCATAATTATCATCAGATACATAAAGCTGTTATATAGGTTCTGCCTTGCGCCATCATCTACAAAGCTCATGTCCGGCTTATCGTTGCTAATAGAGCTCTCGGCTATAAACAGGTTCTCCTGTGCCTCTATAAGTTCGTTTCGCTGAGCCTGTATATAGGCATCAAAGGTGCCATACTGCTGTACAAGCCAGCTATCCTCTAGGAACTCCTCCTCGGTGTAGTTTTCGATATCATTCTCGAGGTACATTATACGGGAAAGGCTACTCTCCATAGTTTGTATCGCACTATCCTGCCAGCTACCGTCATCAATAACTACATTATTCTCTAGGCGGTAATCCAGCATCGGTATAGAGGTGTTCTCGATACGCTCGATATCCAGTAACAGCCCTTCTATCTCCTGTGATACAAACTCCTCCTGCGCCGGGTTTTTAAGCAGGTCGGCCTCTAGGGTTTCTATACGCTCGAGTGTGGCCTCGATATCCTGCAGATGGTTCGCCTTTTGTATCTCTACATATTTTGAAAAATCGTTATTAACCATTAGCCCGTCAAATGCCGCTAGTTCAGCGTCTATCTCGTCTATTCTCTGCTGTTTTTCGGCATCGGTTAGGTCGTCATAGGTGAGGGCAGCAATGGTGTCGAAATGCACCCACATCTGCACCTCGTTAAGCGCCGCCTCGTTAAGCTCGCCATAGTTTAGCAGGTATTTTTCTATAATATTATCACGCATCTGGTAGGATAGGCGCTCACGGTAATCGTATATCCCCTCCCTATAATCGGTGGTAGCATAGGGTATATAGCTGCCATAGAACTCTAAAAGTGCCTCGGTTAGGTCGGTAGACATTTCAAGTGCCACGCCGGCAGTGCTCTGCCCCATATACTCCAGCTGATCGGAAAGGTAGCGGTACTCCCACCCCATCTCACTATCGGTAGTATACTCCACACCGTCTATAATTATCGGGTCTTCCTCATAGCCGTAGTAGCTGTAGTTACTCTGCCACATTAGCTCACTCACATAGCTAAATACAGGAAACCCTACAACGATAAGTAAAAACATAACTATAAGGGAGATTAGTATAAATTTAGAGCGAAGCATGTTTTTAGCCTCGGCCGGAATCTGTTTAAAAAAGTTCATCTATTCACACTCCTATTAGGAAATCTGCGTTTTAGAGCCGGTAGTCATATCGATAAAGTCATGCTCAAGCGAACGTTGCTCACGATTAACGGCATATATCTTAATCCCCTTGCTAACAAGATCGGCAACTATCTTTGGTATCTCGTCGTTCTTCATAACAAGGTTTACACCCTCCGGCAGTATTGTGCAGTTGGTACCAAGCGCCCTAAATATCTCCAGCACCTCGTTATTGCGGTCGGTGGCAAAGGTGTACTGGTAGACCTCGCTCACATCGTCCTGCTGGCCCATGCTCTTCTCGCCGATAATCACGCCGTTATCGATAACATATATCCTATCACACATAAGCTCCATCTCGGCTAGAAGATGGCTACTGATAAACACACCGGTACCGGCGTTGGTGGCAAGGTGCTTTAAAAGCTCACGCAGCTCCTTAATACCTATGGGGTCTAGGCCGTTTGTTGGCTCGTCCAGTATTAGTAGCGGCGGCATATGCAGTAGCGATTGTGCAAGCCCAACACGCTGGCGCATACCTAGGGAGTAGGTTTTAATCTTGGTATCTATCCTGTCCTTCATCTTTACAAGCTCGATAACCGAATCGATATTCTCTACCGCCTCCTTGCCGTGGAACTGGGCAAAATATTTAAGGTTCTGCCGCCCGGTAAGGCCTTTATAAAGATCGGGGTTTTCTACTATACCGCCAACCTTAGCCATCGCACGCTCAAAATCGGTAGATACGTCATGCCCACATACCGATATCTTACCGCCTGTTATGGAAAACAGCCCCATTATCATCTTAATGGTTGTGGTTTTTCCGGCGCCGTTGGGGCCTAAAAAGCCAACAATCTCACCGCTGTTAACGGTAAGGCTAACATCCTTAACGATGGTTTTTTTCTTAATCTTCTTGGTAACACCTTCAAGTTTTAAAAGTTCCATCAAATAAATCTCCAAAAAATATCCCTGTTTTTCAACATTATCCTAATTATAGACTAGTTGCTAAGATATGTAAATGAAAATTAGTAAATATTAATAAATTTTTAATAATTGCACAAGCCACGTTAGTATTTTGTAAGAAAGTTCGGCGCACATCCCCCTTTTTGCAGGGTTAGCGAAAAATTAGGCGGCAAAAAAGCGGCTGCTACTGCAACCGCTTTTGTCTGTTATAGTATTAAACTATTAGGAAGCGCACTGAGAACCAACGCCAGGGATTAAAGAACAGCCTTCGCCGAAACCAGGAGCATCAAAAACACCGGTATCGTTGCCAGCCTCTGCAAAATCTGTTGCTGTTGCTGCTAGTTCTACGCTCTCTACTACTGGAGTTGTCCATGTCTTTTTCATAATATTTAACCCTTTCAAAATTTAAGTTTGTTTGTGTTGTTGTTTTAACTGTCCTTATTATAGCATGTAATTTTTAAATGTAAACAGTTCTAACGGTTTTGTAAGGTGTTTTAATAACTTGTTAGAACTGCCTACCTACAGCCTAAAAATATGGCAGCAAAAAAGCGGCCGCTACTGCAACCGCTCTTATCTGTTATAGTATCTAAACTATTAGGAAGCGCACTGAGAACCAACGCCAGGGATTAAAGAACAGCCTTC
>CAYJOX010000086.1:0-1529 GCA_964371915.1 uncultured Oscillospiraceae bacterium | reverse complement strand
CAAAAATTCTGCAACCTTGGGTCCCTCGTCGGGTCGCGCAGTATCATACCGTTTTTTAAGGAGAATGCGGTATCATACTCCGAGGAATGTGCAAACATTTTATCGCCACCCATAGCCCTTCGCATCTTATGAAATTCATAGTGCTGATATGGTTTTGTTCCCATCAACTTATTAGTTGCTAAGATTGTATCGTAAACCCCAAACTGCTGTACCTTTTGCTCTGATGTATAGCTATTATCAAATAAGCCCACATCATTAAGCTTTTTGAAATAATAGGAGTAATAGTCCTTTAGATAATATTTTAAATATAATTTTCTACTAACCCCATTCGCCTTGCAATAGTTGCTTGCAACTTTAAATGCCTTGGCAAAATTGCCCCGCCTAAGCATCTCGTAAAGATAATATTCCGGGGCCCTACCGAAAGATACGGTGAAGTTGCCACACTGGCCGGTAAGTAACATTCTGCAGCTATCCTGCCCCGCCTTTTTGTAGAGCGAGTTTATCCAGTCGATATTCGTCATGCTTTTATAGGGGGTTTCATACACCTTTTGTATCTCGGCTATGTTGGAGAATGCATCCGCCTCTGGCGATTTTAAAAAGGTTGGCTTAATATTGGGGTAGATATCACAAATCTTTAATACCGATTTTGTTTCATCCCCAATAAAGTGAGATTTACTTACACGCTGTGCGTAACCGTCTACCGGCACATGGGTGTAACCTAGAAGATCTCTCCCCTCCCCCTGTAATTTTTTTGCCGCAAATGCCGCCACGGTTGAGGAATCAAACCCGCCCGATATCATTATGCCAACATTATCGGCAACGCCGTCTATCGCCTCCTCTACACTGCGTTTATAAACCTCCAGGAATGCCTGCTTATACTCATCATCACTGTTTAGTTTTAGCGGCGCTACCTTTTCAAAATCGTGGTATTTAACGCAGCTATCCCCACCGGTGGTAAAGGTATTGTAGTGGGAGGATACCATGCGGCTTATCCCATCAAAGGGGGTATCCACAGGGTTTTCAAGTATCATGAGTGCCGGCACGGCAAAAAAGTTTGCCATCCACCTCTCGTTAAGCTTTTTAGGGGTTACCGCTAATATTGCCTCCATTCGGGTAGAAAAATATACCCTACTACCCATACGGCGGTAGTAAAGGGCGCGGCAGGCGGTATGATCCACCCCTAATATAAGCCTGTTTTCATTCTTATCGTATAGTGCATAGGAATAGGCTCCATACACCTTTTTCGCCATTTCGGCGCCCCATTTTTTATAGGCAAGGTATAAAAGGCGCCCGTCCGGCACCTGTAGTTCCCCCTCGCACAGCTGGGGGATAAGCTCTTTTCGGTTGTCGATAACGCCGTCCATCGTAAAAAGGTAGCCGGTATCATCATCGTAGTAGGGCAGGGTATCGTCCTTCGACCATACCTTTATATACTGCATGCCACAGCCCATTACGGCGTTGCCTTTATCCTGATTGCAAAACCTATCTATCCTAAAATCTTTAAATACCGCCGCCATCTGCTGTTCGGT
>CAYJOX010000085.1:649-7062 GCA_964371915.1 uncultured Oscillospiraceae bacterium | reverse complement strand
ACCCACACTGCCCTGTAGCGTGGCAACTACCGAAAC
This sequence comes from uncultured Oscillospiraceae bacterium, assembly GCA_964371915.1. Classification (GTDB taxonomy): domain Bacteria; phylum Bacillota; class Clostridia; order Oscillospirales; family Ruminococcaceae; genus CAYJBH01. The sequence continues at coordinate 7,026 of CAYJOX010000085.1, read as the reverse complement.
CATAAACTCCGGTAATGTTGTTGCAAGGCTAACTATAGTAGCACCTATTACAACTCTCGGTACGCCTGTTATCTCGCTTATCCTACGTGATGCATCGACAAACAGATCGCCACCTTTAACCAAGATGAATAAGCCCAGTACAAAAAGTACTGTGGCCGGAACAATATTTTGTGTCATTGTATCCTATCTCTCGAATAGCCAGAGTTTTATAAGTGCAAAAACCTCTCTTGAATAGGCCGAATGAATCATCGAAACAGGTATAGAGGTAGGAATAGCACTCACGTTATCTACGCCCTGTTTTTTTGCATAGCTTACCGCACGGTAGCAGTGAAACCCATTTGTTACCACCGCAACTCCGCTTTCAATATCTATATTATGTTCTTTAAAAAGTTGCATTGCATTTTTTATATTTGTATAGGTATCGGGTGAGTTAGGATCTACCAAAATATCTTCCTCCGGAACGCCCTTCTCTAAAAGGTATCGCTGCATGGCTACCGCCTCCGGTATTACCTCAAATCTCCCCTCAGACCCTGTAACACAGAGGGTTACCCCCTCGTGCTCGTTATAGTATTCTATCGCCCCGTCAAGCCGGTGGCGCAGTGTCTCGGAAACCTCCTCGCCGTTTAGGCCGGCCCCTAGAACTATAACCGCCTTTTCCTCTCCGGTGGCAGGCGGGCCGCCTAGCAGTGTTACTGCGGTAAAAAGCACTAGGTAAAGTGTAATGCCGCTACAAAAAATTATAGCAAACACACGGCCTATGCCGCCGGTACAGAAATCGTTTATAGTATCAAAAAATAGGCTGTAAAGTATTGATAATATTGTTAAAAGGTACACGAAAGCCGGGCCGATGTTAAGCCTTGTATTAAACATCAGCACCGCACTTTCGCATATTAGTAATATTGATATGACGATAAATATTAATCTTATCATACCAACAGTTTACAATACTTTACAAGTTATTTCAAGAGGGAATGTTGTTAAAGTATAATACAGACAAGCCCGGTACAGCCCTCGTTAATAATCTGCTCTACCGTTTCCTGCATTCTTCCTCTTGCATCGCTTGGCATATGTTGTAGCTTATTCTGTAACCCTTCGTTTACAAGCTCGTGCAACGATTTTCCGAAGATATTGCTACTCCACAGCTGTTCAGGGTCATTTTCGAAATCGTTAAGTAGAGTTGTCATCAACTCCTCACTCTGCTTTTCGGTACCGACAATAGGGGATACCTCTGTGTTGAGTGTAGCTTTCATCATATGTATTGAAGGTGCCGATGCCCTTAATTTCACCCCATACCTGCCAGATTGCTTTATTATCTCCGGCTCCTCTAGTATAAGCTCCTCACGAGTTGGCATTACAATACCGTACCCTGTAGCCTCTACCTCGTTTAGAGCATGGCGTATCTTCTCATACTCCGTCTTATCCCTTGCAAGCTTTATAATGCACGGCATAAGCGATGCTTCATCCACTACATCAAGACCGGTAGCCTCCCCTATAATCTTATAAAAAATATCGGCGTTTAGCTCAAGCACAATATTTACATTGCCCTTGCCAAGATTTACCTCCTCTATATAGCAATCGTTCACATTAGGGTTTTGAGTCATTATAGATACATCACTAAGCTCTTTAATATGCTCTACCGTATCGGCAAACTCCAACACATTGTTGTAGATAGATTGCTGTAACCAATGCCCCTTATCTAGAAGGTTTATCCATCTGGGCATATCTATACGTATCTCCTTAACCGGAAACTCATATAACACCGCCTTAAGTATCTCGGCAAACTCCTGCTCACACATATCAAGGCAGTTTACCGGTTTTACCGTAACGCCATACCTTTGGGATAGCCCCTGTGCAAGCGTAACCGCCTGGTCGCTGTATGGATCTATAGTGTTTAAGAGAACTATAAAGGGTTTTTTGATCTCCAAAAGTTCTTCTATTACCCTCTGCTCGGCCTCCTGATATGCGGCACGCGGTATATCGCTGATACTACCATCGGTGGTTATTACAAGGCCTATGGTAGAGTGGTCTCGTATAACCTTCTTTGTGCCAACCTCTGCGGCGGTATCAAAGGGAATTTCATCCTCAAACCATGGGGATTTTACCATGCGGGGTTCTCCATCCTCGGTATGTCCCATGGCGCCCTCTACAACATAGCCGACGCAATCGATAAGCCTTGAGTTAAAATGTGTGCCGTTTTCAAGGTCTATCGAGATAGATTGCTCCGGTATAAACTTAGGCTCGGTTGTCATTATGGTTTTTCCGGCTGCCGATTGCGGTAGCTCGTCTACAGTGCGGTTACGTAGCGGCTCGCTGTCTATCTCCGGAAGAATCATCTCCTCCATAAACCTTTTAATAAAGGTGCTTTTTCCTGTTCGCACCGGCCCCACAACCCCAATGTAGATGTCTCCTCCGGTTCTATTGGCTATATCGCGATAAATATCAAAATTTTCCATTATCTTCCCTCCATAAGTTAAACCGGAACGATAAGACGTTGCCGTGTTTTAAGCGTCTCATCGGATAGGTTGTTGTGTGTCATTATCCCTCTTGGGGATGCTCCGTATCTTTTTGCTATATCGAAAACTGCCTCGCCGGCATCGGCAAAGTAGATACAGATTGCCGCATCCTCCGTCACTTTTCCCTGTTCGGTCAGTTCAATATCCTTTAGTGTGTTATAAGAGCACTTTTTGCATACAATTCCATTTGTGCAGAGCGTTATCTCTACGGTGGCTTCTCCGGACGAAAGCCCACAGGTAGTAGAGACGATAGAGGGTGTTATATCGATATAGCTGTCCTCTGTTAGCTTTGCACTAACATTAATTTTATAGCTACCGGCATTATCAAGGCAGAATAGCTCGCCCAGATCATTTTCACAGATAAGGTGCGCCGTAATATCCCCTAAAAGGCTATAACCTGTATCGGATGGCGTAATCTTAATACTGCCTAATGTTGCAAAGCTATCTACCACCGAAACAACATCACTACTTAGGGTTGCCGGAATGGATAGGGTCATCTCGTTGTTTATATACTCCCGCTCGGTTAGCATATCTACCTTTTCATAGCCGTTTACATACCCTGTATCTGCCGAAAAGGCATCGGTAACAACCGGCTGTGTCTGATCGGTATATAGCGATACGGTTATGCCACAGCTAAGCGAGAGTGCGAACCCATCACCATCAGTTTCTAAGACGTTACAACCTGTAACTGCTATGCTCGGGCAGGCTATAATATTCTCCTGTTCCTCCTGTAGCTCTACCACCTGCTGTACCGGTACAGTTTTAAGCTCCTTTATAAAGGTTCCCTCGGTAGATATATAGCTTATGGCCGCCTTAACCTCCCCCTTTAAAATCAGCCTATCACCCACCTGCTCGTAGGAGCTGACCGTGCAACCGGCAAAGCTGTATAAAATACTGCTCGGTGCCTCGTAGAAATCTACCTCCTGTTCCAACGTAAACTGTTTATCCAATGTTGCTAGATAGCTTGTGTACTTTAGTTCATCTACCTTTTGGTATATAGAGGGCGATTCTATCTGGTTTATTACCTCTGTCTGTGTAAATGCCCTTACACTGGCCGTCATGCCGTAGGAACCGCGCACATCTATACGGCGCTGGTTTATTGCTCGGCAGTTTAGGTATTCGCTCTGCCCCGTAACAGTTATACGGTGCTCACCGGCTGTATCCCCACGGTATTCCAGACTTTTGGAAAAAGGTAGTTTTTGCTCTAGTTTACAAACCGCCGTATTGTTTTCTGCCTGATAATAGACCGACACCTTGTGATAACCTTCGATTAAAACCTTACCTGATATTAGGCTTTTTTGAAATATCGTGTGCCCTACTGTGCATTTAATAATTCTAAAAACCTCTGCGATATAATCCGGTACCAGTATCTCGGTTTCGATAGGCAGCTCGAAATAGCTGTCGGTCAAACCCTTGTATGCCGGAATGTATCTGCCTTGAACATTAGCTTCCATAATAAATTCCCCCTTGTTGTTTCATAATATATATATTATTTGTTTAACAATAATATTCTGCTTTGGTTGAAATAACGTTACTAATGTGCTAATATTGAGATAGAATAGTTTAGATTAAGAGGTAGTGTATGCGTACAAAGAAGTTTGTAAAGGAATACAGCGAGGTACTACTCGCCCTAATGTCTATCACACTTGTTACCTTTTTAATTGTGGATGGGTTTTCTCAGTTTACCAGCTACACCGGTACAAGAACCTATTCTATAAGTTCGGCCGACGATGAACCGCAGCAGTGGGATCTATCCTACAGTGATTTTACCGATAGGGTTTATCAGCTAACCGGAACACACTATTATCCACAGGAGCTACTCAATCCGGACAATATAGATGATTATCAGCCGGTTGAGATAGATCAGGATTCTGAGATAGAATATCTAACCCAACGTTTTATTATAAAGGTGCCGCAAAACGGGCAGGCGTACAAGATAAGTATGGAGGGCGAACAGTGGGCCGGCACCGCCTACTCTAACGGTGAGCTTGTAGATGCTAGCGGAACCACGGCAGATAACTCTGATGATGTGCGGGTAGGCCGTGATCCACTTACAATATATGCAAGCCCGGATGAACAGGGTTATATAGACCTTATTATCAATGTTTCGGCTTTTAGGCACTACAGCGTTAAGGCAGAGCCATTGGTTGCGTATGTATCAACCGTAAATACCGATCTAGGCTATGTGTTTTCACCGGTAGACCGTAGCTTTGATCCGGTTTTGGTAGGTGTGTATATAGGTTTTTGTATGTTCACCCTAGCCCTTTTCTTTACCCATATTAACCAGACAGAATACCTATGGGCATCGATAATATGCGCCTTCATGGCCATGCGAAGCGGTGTTGAGGGTGCAACCTTTACCGAGGTTATCCCATTAGCCGGTGAGGATTTTATCTACTACATGTATTATGTTGGGCAACCGGTAATTATGCTTGTTTTCGTAATGTACTTTAATGCCGTTTTTGCAAATGTTATACCTGAATTTGTGGTGAGAATATTTGCGATAGTAACAATAACAATTCTTGTAATCATAGCCCTTACCTCCCCGGTAGTATTTACCGAGATTGTGGCGATCTATAATATTCTTACACCGATAGTGTACCTTGTATTCCTCATTCCCTTTATTATAAAGATGCGTAACTTTTGGCCGGAACATATAATATCCCTCTTTGGTATGGCGGCGCTTATGATAAGTGCTGTGATTGACTTTTTCAGTGCCTCATCTACCGAAACCGGTACGAGCTATTCGCCTGCCGATATATCTATGCTACTTTTAATAGTCACCCAGCTAATCTATCTGTTTATGTCTAACCGCCGCAGAACGCTTGAGGCGGTGGAGTATAGCAGGATAATGGCGGTCGAACAGGAATCGCTTAAAAAGTTGGATACCATGAAGACGGAGTTTTTAGCAAATATCTCTCACGAGCTTAAAACACCACTTGCCGTTATCTCAGGCTATGCACAGACAGGTGCAAAATCTATCGAAACCGGTGGCGATTCGTCCGAGGTGGCAAAAAAATTGCGCCTAGTATCTAGCGAGGCGGAGAGAATGGCCTTGATGGTTTCCCAGCTGCTTGATGTTACCAGGATAGAGGAGGGGCGCATGGTATTAAAGTGCCGCCCCACACAGCTTGATGCCATGATTAAGACGACACTGGATGCCTACTGCCCGGCACTGAATAAAAACAAAAACAAGGTCACCTTTAATAGGGTTTACGACCTACCACAGGTTGCTATAGACGAGGGCAGAATAAGGCAGGTTATAGTTAACCTTCTAGCCAACGCCATGCGCCATACCGAGAATGGTGAGGTAAGAATAGATATAAAGGAACAGGAGCAGATGCTACAGGTCTGCATATCGGACACCGGAAAGGGGATACCAAAGGAGCAGATTCCCACCCTGTTTGATCGTTTTTCAAAAAAAGAAGCCGGCACCGGAATTGAATCCGGCACCGGGCTTGGGCTATTTATCTGTAAACATATTGTAGAGGCACATGGTGGCCAAATTTCGGTAGAAAGTGAGCTAGCCAAGGGCACCTCGGTCTGCTTTACCATTCCGAAAGAGTCCGCCTACTCAGAAGATACCGCCCCTGAGGTGTAGAGATTATCTCTACGGGGCATTCCTCAACCGTACTAAGCTTTTTACGAAGAACAGAGATATATTTTCTTACACTACCGCTGTCTATCCCTTCGCCCCAAACCTCCTTGTATAGCTCATCCTTGCTAAAGGTGCGCTCTACATTGGTTGCTAAAAAGGCAAGTAGCTGAGCCTCCTTTTGTGATAGCGGAATGGTCTCCCTCTCTATCGTTAAAACTCCCCTCATCAAATCCACGGTAAGGGGGTGTAGTTCAACTATGCCGGAT